>JANJUA010000089.1 GCA_024710825.1 Solirubrobacteraceae bacterium | reverse complement strand
TGGTGCACCGCCACGCCGCGACCGAGCGCTTCGTCGAGCTGTTCCAGCTCATCGGCCGACTCGGCAAGCCGTCGGTGGTCAAGGCGGGCGGCCACGTCCTCGCCGGCGCCCTCGGGATCGCGCTCGCCTGCGACCTGATCGTCGCGTCGGAGAGCGCGAGCTTCGGCACCCCCGAGATCGACGTCGGCGCGTTCCCGTTCATGATCATGGCGCTCATCTACCGCAACGTGCCGCGCAAGAAGACCAACGAGCTGCTGCTGCTCGGCGAGCGCATCGACGCCCGCGAGGCCGAGCGCATCGGGATCGTCAACCGCGTGGTGGCAGACGCCGAGCTGGATGCGGCCGTGGACGCCTGGGCGACCAAGCTGGCCGGCAAGTCGCCGCTCGTCATGCGGCTGGGCAAGGACGCCATGTATCGCCAGCAGGACATGGCCTTCGCCGAGGCGCTCGAGTTCCTGCGGGCGAACCTGACGATCGTGCAGTCCACCGACGACCTGGTCGAGGGCGTGACCGCGTTCTTCGAGAAGCGCGAGCCGCAGTGGAAGGGACGCTGACCATGACCGACACCGCGAGCACCTCCATCCTGCGCCCGCTCGTCGAGGAGCTCGCGGAGCGGCGCGCGAAGGCTCGCCTGGGCGGCGGCGAGGAGAGGATCGCCCGCCAGCACGCCAAGGGCGCGCTGACCGCGCGCGAGCGCGTCGACCTGCTCGTCGACGAGGGGACGTTCACCGAGCTCGGCCTGCACGCCGGGATCCACTTCTCGGTGCGCGGCCTCGAGGACAAGGAGGCGCCCGCCGACGGCGTTATCACCGGCTACGGCAGGGTCGACGGGCGGATGGTCGCCGTCGCCGCCTACGACTTCACGGTCATGGCCGGCTCGATGGGCATGACGGGGGAGCTGAAGGTCACGCGCCTGCGCGAGATGGCGCTGGGCAAGCGGATGCCGATGGTGTGGCTGCTCGACAGCGCGGGCGCTCGCATCCAGGAGGCCGTCGGCTCGCTGTTCGCCGGCTCCGGCCACCTGTTCCGCGAGGAGGTCGTCGCCTCGGGCGTCATCCCGCAGGTCGCCGCGCTGCTCGGCCCGTGCGCCGCCGGCACCGCGTACATCCCCGGCCTCGCCGACTTCGTGCCGATGGTCAAGGGCCGCGGCTCGATGGCGCTCGCCGGCCCGCACCTGGTGCGCGCCGCGATCGGGGAGGACGTCACGCAGGAGCAGCTCGGCGGCTCGCGCGTGCACTGCCGCAAGTCGGGCGTGGGCGACCTCGAGGTCGCCTCCGACGAGGAGTGCATCGCGCGGATCAAGCAGTACCTGTCGTTCTTCCCGTCGCACAACGAGGAGCCGCCGCCGATCCGCGAGACGAGCGACCCGGTCGACCGCGCCGACGAGGAGCTGCTCGACGTCCTCCCGGACTCCAACCGCAAGCCCTACGACATGTACGAGGTCATCCGGCGGATCGTCGACGACGGCGAGTGGCTCGACCTCAAGCCGCAGTTCGCCAGGACGATCGTCACCTGCCTGGCGCGGATGGGCGGCCGGCCGGTCGGCATCGTCGCCAACCAGCCCAAGCAGCTCGGCGGGATCCTCGACAACGACTCGGCCGACAAGGCCGCGCGGTTCGTCAACCTGTGCAACGCCTACGGGATCCCGCTCGTCTTCCTCATGGACGTGCCCGGGTTCATGGTCGGCACGAAGGTCGAGGAGGCCGGCATCATCCGCCACGGCGCGAAGATGCTCTACGCGGTCGCCAACGCCACGGTGCCCAAGGTCACGGTCGTGCTGCGCAAGGCCTACGGCGCCGGGTACTACGTGATGAACGGGCGGGCCTACGAGCCCGACCTGATCGTCGCGTGGCCGAGCGCGGAGATCAGCGTCATGGGCGCCGAGGGGGCGGTCGAGATCGTCTTCCGCAAGCAGGTCGAGGGCGCTGAGGACCCGGAGGCGGCCAGGCAGCAGCTCGTCGAGGGCTACCGCAAGCTCATCGACGTCTACATCCCCGCCCGCAACGCGATGATCGACGACGTCATCGACCCGCGGGAGACCCGGCCGACGATCATCCGCGCGCTCGAGATGGCGCAGTCCAAGCGGGTGGAGCGCCCGTGGAAGCGCAACGGGGTCGTCCCGGTCTAGCGGGGCTCCGCGCGGTGGACGACCCCCACTCGCGGTAGGTTGCCGCCATGCGCATCCGCTCCGCCGCACTCACCGCCGTCGCCTCGGCAGCTCTGCTCGTGCCTGCCGGCGCCTCGGCGCAGGAGGTCGACCCCGCCAAGGACTCGAAGGTCGTCAAGACGCTCCGCCACGGGGCGGTCAACCCGGTCGCCTTCCCGCGCGGGACCGAGAACGGCAGCGGCAGCACCGTCGCCCTGCGCAAGGGCGCCAAGCTGCGCGGCGGCCAGATGGTCCAGATCGGGCGGATGACGGGCTCGCTCGTCTTCCCACCGCGCGACTGCCCGTGCCAGGGCTACGGGCTGAAGGCGCGCAAGGGCAAGCGCCTCGCCAACGTCGTCGTGCAGGCCGTGCGCAGGGGCCGCGTCGTCGCCACCAGCGACGCGGCGCGCACGCTGGTCGAGGGCGGCGGGCCCAAGGACCTCGGCTACGCGTACGCGTTCGCGCCGGACGTGCGCTCGCTTCCGCGCGGGACGACGCTGCGCGTGTACGGGCTGTACGTGAACGCCTGACGTCGCGGGCTTGACCGTCGGGCACCGGTGGGCCAAAGTAGGAAGTAGCGCTTCCCACTTCCCATCAAGGACGCCCGTGAGCCTCGACGACCCGGTCATCATCACCTGCTCCATCTCGGGCGCGATCGCCGATCGCGACCAGTGCCCGGCGATCCCGTACACGCCCGAGGAGTACGCCTCCGAGGCGCGCCGGATCGTGGACGAGGGCGGCGTGATGATCCACATCCACGCCCGCCGCCCCGACGGCGTCCCCAGCTTCGAGGTCGAGGACTTCCGCGCCATCACCGAGGCGATCCGCGCCGAGGTCGGCGACGGCGTGATCGTCAACTACTCCACCGGGGCCATCGGCGTGCCGGTGCAGCGGCGGATCGCCTACCTGCGCGAGCTGCGGCCGGAGGTCGCCGCGCTGAACATGGGCTCGATGAACTACGCGAAGTACTCCTCGCGGCGCAAGGACTTCGTCTTCCAGACGGTCTTCGCCAACCCCTTCGACGAGATCGTCGAGCTGCTGAAGGCGATGAACGAGCTCGGCATCAAGCCCGAGCACGAGTGCTTCGACGTCGGTCACGTCGGCTCGCTGGCGCCGCTCGTCGACATGGGGATCCTCGAGCCGCCGCTCCACGTCTCGGCGGTGATGGGCATCGTCGGCGGCGTGCCGCCCACCGCGCGCAACCTCGCGCACATGGCGGAGAACGTCCCCGACGGCTCGCACTGGGGCGTCATCGGCATCAGCCGGCGCCAGTGGATGCTCGTCGCGGCCGCGCTGACGCTGGGCGGGTCGATCCGCGTGGGCCTGGAGGACAACTTCTACCTTCCGGACGGAACGATGGCGCGCTCCAACGGGGACCTCATCGCCAAGGCGCGGCAGATGACCGAGGACGTGGGCCGGCGGCCCGCGACGGTCGCCGAGGCCCGCGCGCGACTCGGGCTGCCGACCCCGGTGGGCGCGTGACGCGACCGCCGCTGGAGGGACTGCGGGTCCTGGATCTCTCCCGGCTGCTGCCGGGGCCGTTCTGCTCGCTGCTGCTGGCCGACTTCGGCGCCGACGTCGTCAAGGTCGAGGACACCGGGGTCGGCGACTACGCGCGCTGGATGGCTCCGAAGGTCGAGGGCGTCGAGGACTCGGCGGCGAGCGCGTTCTTCCTCGCGCTGAACCGCAACAAGGAGTCGATCCGCCTGGACCTGAAGACCGCCGAGGGCCGCGAGGTGCTGCTGCGCCTGGCCCGCGACGCCGACGTGCTGCTCGAGTCCTTCCGGCCGGGGGTGCTCGACCGGCTCGGCGTCGGCTACGAAGCGCTGCGCGCGGTCAACCCGGGGATCGTCTACTGCGCCATCAGCGGCTACGGCCGGGACGGCCCGTACCGGGACCGCTCCGGCCACGACCTGAACTACCTCGGGGTCGTCGGTCTGCTCGGCCTCACCGGCGACCGCGGCGGGCCGCCGGTGCAGGCGGCGGGCCAGATCGCCGACATCGGCGGCGGGGCGCTGATGGCGGCGTTCGGGATCATGGCCGCGCTGCGCGAGCGCGACCGCTCCGGCCAGGGGCAGGTGGTCGACGTGTCGATGGCTGACGGCGCCCTGTCATGGCTGGGGATGATCGCCGCCGGCGCGCTGGCGACGGGCCGGGCGCCGCGCAGGGGGGATCTCGAGCTGGGCGGCAGGCTCGTCTGCTACCGCCCGTACGCGTGCTCCGACGGCTGGGTGACGCTCGGGGCGCTCGAGCCCAAGTTCTGGCAGGCGTGGTGCCGCGGCGTAGGCCGCGAAGACCTGATCGCGCACCAGTTCGACGAGCCGGGCGGCACGGCCCACGGTGAGATCGAGGCGATCTTCGCGGGGCGCACGCGCGCCGAGTGGCAGGCGTTCGCCTCCGAGCACGACTGCTGCCTGGAGCCGGTGCTCGAGCTCGACGAGGCGCTGCGCTCCGACCTGGTGCGCGAGCGCGAGATGGTCGTGGACGTCGACCAGCCGGGGGCCGGCGCGCCGGTGCGCCTGCTGGGCGTGCCGGTGAAGCTCTCCCGTACGCCGGGCGACCCCAACCGGCGCCCCGGGCCGAGCCTGGGCGAGCACACGCACGCGCTGCTCGCCGCGGCCGGCTACTCCGACGAGGAGGTCGCCGCGCTGGTGGAGCGGGGCGCGGTCGCCGGCCCGCCGGCCTCCGACGACGCGTCGCGCGCCTTCCTGTCATGAGCGCCGAGGGCATGCTCAAGATGCGCGAGCTGGCCGAGCGCTCCGGGGTGAGCTCCGGCACGATCAAGCACTACCTGCGCGAGGGGCTGCTCGGCCGCGGCGAGGACGTCGTGCGGACCTCCCGCAACATGGCGTACTACCCGCCCGAGTACGTCGATCGCATCCGGCTCATCAAGCGGCTCCAGGAGGACCGCTTCATGCCGCTGAAGCTCATCGCCCAGGTGCTCGAGGAGGACCCCGAGCGGGCGCTGGCGCTGCTCGAGATCGAGGACCGCATCCTCGAGCGGGCGCTCTCGGCGCAGGACCGGGGGCGGGTGACGCGCGCGCAGGCCCGCGACAGCTACGACGTCCCCGACGCCGTGCTCGATCGGCTCGAGGAGATCGGCGTGCTGTCGCCCACGGCACGCGGGTACGACTCCGACGACGTCGCGATCATCGAGGCGATCTCGCGCTTCCGCGCCGGCGGCTACGACGAGGCGCTCGGCTTCACGGTCTACGACACGCTGCGCTACAAGGAGGCGCTCGAGCCGCTCGTGGCCGACGAGGTCGGCACGCTGCTGGCGCGGCTGGCCGGCGAGGTCAGCGTCGAGCGCGCGGCGGAGATCATCGAGTCGGGCGCCGACCCGCTGCGGGAGCTGATCGGCGCCATGCACTCGAAGCTGCTGCTGGCCGAGCTGCGCCGGCAGCGCGAGGCGCGCTAGAGCCTCCGGCGCCCCTAGCTCTCTGCCGGCGGGTCCCAGGCCTGCACGGTCTCGCACCGCACGATGCGCCCGTCGCGCACGTCCAGCGTCGAGCTCGCCTGCACTCGCGTGCCGTCCCCGTAGCGGCAGGCGACCGCGACCGCGGCGAG
>JANJUA010000012.1 GCA_024710825.1 Solirubrobacteraceae bacterium | reverse complement strand
CGGTCGCCAGCACCGCCACGATCGCGGCCCACGGCGCGCCGTCGGAGTCCTCCGGGCCGCCGTCGAGAGGCGCGGCCCGGCCGCCCGGGCCCACGTCGGCGCCGCGCCCGACCGCGCCGTCCGGCCGCGGGCCGACGGGGACGACGCTCGGCTCGACCGGCGTCGACCCGTCCGACTGGGCGCGCGCCGGCGCATCACCCGGGGTCGGGTCGAACGCGACCCAGCCCACGCCGGGGAACCAGGCCTCGACCCACGAGTGCGCGTCGGTGTCGCGCACGACGTACTCGCGGCGGTCGCGATCGAGCTCGCCCGCGGTGAAGCCCCCCGCCACGCGGGCGGGGACGCCGCCCATCCGCAGCAGCAGCGCCATCGCCGCCGAGTAGTGCTGGCAGTAGCCGGCCTTGTCGCGCAGCAGGAACGCCGGGATCGGCAGGCGCCGCTCCGCCGCCTGCTCGTCGTAGACGAAGTCCGGGCCGGCGAGATGGCGCTCCACCCGGCGCACGAAGTCGTAGGGCGTCGCGGCGCCGGCGGCGAGCCGCCGGGCCAGCGAGTAGACCTCCCCGTAGCCCGTCCCGACGAGCGCCGCCACCGCCTCGCTCGGGCCCACCCCGGGACCGGCGGCCAGAGGCGGCAGGGCGGAGCCGAACGGCATGAACCGGATCAGCGTGCGGCCGGATGAGCCGTCGACGGGCGTGAGCATCGTGAGCTGATCGACGAGGAAGGCCGGGTAGGCGGTCCCGGCGGCGCGCAGCTCCGCCGCTCCCGGTCGCGGGACGTACGCCTCGGCGAGGTACGCGTCGCCCTTCGAGAGCCCGTCCTTGTCCATCGGCACCGAGAAGCCGCCCGCGCGCGTGTTGACCGGCTGGCGCGGCGCCCGCGAGATCGAGAGCGTCTCCCCCGGCGCGATGAACTGCCGGGTCTCCATCCCTCCGACCGTCACCCGGACCTCCTGGCGCCAGTTCGGGTGCTCGTCGAGTCCTTCGGCGATCGGGGTCAGCGGGTTGGCGCCCGGCCGTGCCCCCCAGCGCAGCCCGTCGAAGAACTCGAGGTCGTCGGCCTTCCAGTACGAAGCCCGCCGGGCCTTCACGCGCATGACCTCGCGGCCGTCGCGCGGCCAGTCCATCGGCCCGTAGCCGTGGGACCAGTCGAAGCGGTCCGGCTGCGCGCGCTGGAAGGCGGAGGCGATCTCCTGCACGTCCACGATCGGCCCGTCGGCGTCGATCGCCGGGGCCGCCGCCATCCCGAGCAGCACCGCCGCGAGCACGACGGCGCCGCCGAACGCCCCCAGCCGCACCGGCAGCCGCTCGGCCAGCACGAACGCGCACAGCGGCACCGCGAACAGCGCGCCGAGGATCCAGGGCGAGCCCGCGGTCAGGTGGATCGCCGGGACGGCGAACAGGACGCCCAGGCCGACGAGCGTCCAACCGCGCGAGCCGACGCCGCCGCCGCGCCGCGGCCAGCCCGCGGCGAGGGCGACGAAGGCGGCGAGCAGCGTGCCGCCCGCGATCAGCGTCACCCCGACCCAGTCGTTGACCCCGCGGTAGGGCACCGTCACGCCGGGCAGCGCGCCGACGCCGTCGGCCAGCCCGCCGGCGACGACGCCCCAGTCGCGCGGATCGAGCATCCACAGCGGCACCCCCGCGGCGAGCAGGGCGCCGCCGACCAGGACGAGCGCCGCCGCGGCGAACGCGGCGACCCGCACGCGCGCGTCCGCCAGCCGCCCGGTCACGGCGAGCGCGCCCGCCACGGCGGCGGCCAGCAGGGCGAAGAGCGCCGCGGTGCCGTCGTCCGGGTCGCGCATCAGCCCGAACCAGCGCACCAGGCACAGGACCAGCAGCGCGGCCAGCGCGAGCACGCGGACGCCCGTGCGCGCGGGTGACTCGCCCCTCATGCCGCCGCCTCCGCTCGGGCCCGCGACAGCTCGTAGCCGGTACAGCCCGCGACGGTGAACGCCGGGCGCCGCCGTGGTCCGCTCCCCGCGGCGTCGGGAAGCACGAGGATCCGCGACGCCGACGGGGACGACATCAGCGCCCGCGGCGTCCGGTCGGGCGTCCGCGCCAGCACGAGCAGCACCGGGCCGCGGCGACCGCTCAGCGTCGTCAGCCCCGGGGCCACCTCGCTGCCCAGCAGCGCGAGGCGCACGTGCAGCGCCGTCCACCCGTGCAGCTCGGCGTCCAGCGGCGCGGGCCGCCGGTCGCCCGGCAGCAGCAGCGCGCAGCCGCCGCGGCGGGCGAGGTGGATCGCCAGCGACGCGGTCGCCCGGACCGCCGCGTCGAGCGCGTCCTGGTCGGCCGGATGACGCGGGTCGAGCACCACGAGCGGCCGCGCATCGGCCTCCGGCAGCAGCCGCCTCTCCAGCAGCCCGGCGCCGCGCGCCAGAGCCGGCCAGTGGATCCGCGATGCCGACGTCCCCGGCTGCATCGGCCGCAGGCCGTCCAGCTCGATCTCCGCCGCGCCGCTGGAGGAGCGGCGTCCGCCCACCCCCGTCCCGTCGCCGCCCCCGCCGCGCGCGACCGTCACCGGCTCGATCCGCGGCAGCACGAGCACCGAGGCCCGCGGGCCGGGGGCCTCGCACCGCAGCGTCACGAGGCCGAAGGGGTCGCCGAGCACGAGCGCGGACGGCGCCAGGTCGCGCCGTCCGCGGCGCGCGAAGCGCGCGGAGACGCGCAGTCGCTCCGTCCGCGCGCCCGCCGGCAGGTGGCGCGGCGCGCCCAGCAGCGGGTCGACGAGCGTCGCGCCGGCGAGCCCCAGCGGGCCGCCGCGCACCCGCAGCCGCGCGAGCAGCGGCTGGCCCTCGACGACCCGCCGCCCCTCGATCTCGCGCTCGGCCCCGGCGCCCACCGCGCCCACCGCGACCCAGGCGGCCGCGATCAGCGCGATGGCGACGAACGCGACCGCGGGGACGTAGAGCGGCTCGGCGTCGAAGACGAGCGCCGCGACGAGCAGCGCCAGGCCGAGGCCGAGGACGCCCAGACCGGCGCCCGCGTCGATCGCCTGGCGCCGGCTCCCCATGCCCGCGGCCCCCGCTACAGCGCGGGCGTCGCCGCGACCGCGTCCGCGACCACGGCGTCGGCGGTCTCCCCTACCGCCTCGGGGCCCATCAGGATGCGGTGCGACAGCACCGGCCGGGCGAGCGCCTGCACGTCGTCCGGCAGCGCGTGGTCGCGCCCGGCCAGCAGCGCGTGCGCCTTGGCGGCGCGCAGGAGCATGAGGCCCGCCCGCGGCGAGGCGCCGAGCTCGACGCGCGGGTCGGCGCGGGTGCGCGCCAGCAGCGCCACGACGTAGGAGCGCAGGGCGTCGGACGCGCGGACGCGCATCGCGGCGTCCTGGACCGCGAGCACCTCCTCGGCGGACGCGACGGGCTCCAGCGCGCCGACGCGGTCGCCGTGCTCGTTCTCGGCCAGCATCGCGACCTCGGAGCGCTGCGACGGGTAGCCCAGCGAGATCCGCACCATGAAGCGGTCCAGCTGCGCCTCCGGCAGCGGGTAGGTGCCCTCGAACTCGACCGGGTTCTGCGTCGCCAGGACGAGGAACGGCCGCGCCAGCTCGTGCGTGTGCACGTCCACGGTGACATGGCGCTCCTGCATCGACTCGAGCAGGCCCGACTGCGTCTTGGGCGACGCGCGGTTGATCTCGTCGACCAGCACGACGTTGGCGAAGATCGGCCCGGGGCGGAAGTCGAAGCGCGCCTCGCGCGGGTCGTAGACGGAGGTGCCGACGACGTCGGCCGGCAGGAGGTCGGCGGTGCCCTGGACGCGGGCGAAGGTGAGGTCCAGCGAGCGCGCGAGCGCCCGCGCCAAAGTCGTCTTGCCGACGCCGGGGAGGTCCTCGACGAGGACGTGGCCCTCGGAGGCGAGGGCGACGAGCACCGCCTCCAGCACGTCGTCGCGGACCTCGACCGCGTCGCGGACGTTGTCGGCCACCCGCCGCAGCGTCGCGGCGGCGTCGCCCAGCTCGCCCGCGCCCACGCGCTCGGACACGCTCACGGCCGCGCCTCCGCGGAAGCGACGGCGCGCAGCTCGGCGACGGTGTCGAGCACCGCGGCGGCGACCTCGCCCTTGGACGTCAGCGCCACGTGGCGCTCGCCGCCGGCGGTCACGATCGTCACCTCGTTGGTCGGGACGTCGAAGCCCGCTCCGGGGCGGGCCACGTCGTTGACGACCACGGCGTCGAGCCGCTTGGCCGCCAGCTTGCGCCGACCGTAGGCCACCGCTTCGTCGCCCGTCTCGGCCGCGAAGCCGACGAGCGTCTGCCCGGGGCGGCGGCGGGCGCCGAGCCCGGCGAGGACGTCGGGCGTGCGCTCCATCGCCACGGCGAGCTCGTCGCCGACCACGTCCTTCTTGAGCTTGCCGTCGGCGACGCGCGCCGGGCGGAAGTCGGCGACGGCGGCGGCCATGAGCAGCACGTCGCAGCCGTCGAAGCGCGCCTCGCACGCCACCTGGAGCTCGGCGGCCGTCTCGACCTCGACGACCTCGACGCGCGGGTTGCGCGCCAGCGCCACGTTGGCGGCCACGACGGTGACGCGCGCCCCCCGCGCGGCCGCCTCGTCGGCGAGCGCGAAGCCCATCCGCCCCGAGGAGCGGTTGCCGACGTAGCGGACCGCGTCGATAGGCTCGCGCGTGCCGCCCGCGGAGACGAGCACGCGCAGGCCGTCCATCGGGCCGCCGGACGCGGCCGGCAGGACCGCCTCGACCGCGGCGAGCAGCTCCCCCGGCTCGGGCAGGCGCCCGGCGCCCTCCTCGCCCTTGGAGGCGAGCCGGCCCACGCCGGGCTCCAGGACCGTGACGCCGCGGGCGCGCAGCGTGGCGACGTTCGCGACCGTCGCGGCGTGCGCCCACATGCCGTCGTTCATCGCGGGCGCGACGACGACCGGGCAGCGCGCCGCGAGCGCGGCGCTGGTGAGGAGGTTGTCGGCCAGGCCGTGGGCGAGCTTGGCGATCGTGTTGGCGGTGGCCGGCGCGACGAGGTAGACGTCGGCGTTGCGGACCAGCTCGAGGTGCGAGAGCGGGTCGTGCTCAGGAGGAGCCTGGTCGGGGAACGCGCCGCGGGCGGGGTCGCGCTCGAGCTCGTCCGTGAGCACGGGGGCGCCGGTCAGGGCGGCGAACGACGCGGCGCCGACGAAGCTCAGGCTCGTCTCGGTCTGGACCACCCGCACGACGTGGCCGGCGGCGGTCGCCAGCCGGACGAGCTCCAACGCCTTGTAGGCGGCTATCCCTCCGCTGACACCGAGCAGGACCCGGGCCACGAACGCTCCCCTCTTTCGTGGGCCCCCGCGCCCCTAGCGGTAGTGGTACTTCAGCTTGCCGCGCGCCACCTCTTCGAGCGCGATCGTCAGGTAGTTCTTCGACCCCGACTCGACCATCGGCGGCGGAAACTCGTCGAACGTCCCCTCGCCCAGGTTGTGGTAGTACGAGTTGATCTGCCGCGCGCGCTTGGCGGCGACGATCACGGAGGCGTAGTTCGAGTCGACGTTCTCCAGCAGGTGATCGATGCGGGGGTTGATCATGGAGTAGAGGGTAGTGGTTGCCCCAACCCCGCTCGAACGATCTTCTCGAGCTCGTCGACCGCATCCTCCAGGCGGTCGTTGACCACCACGTGGGGAAACTCGCCCTGCGCCGCCAGCTCGGCGCGCGCGACCGCGAGGCGGCGCTCGACGTCGTCGGGGCTGTCGGTCCCGCGGGCGACGAGCCGCAGCCGCAGCGTCTCCGGCGACGGCGGCGCGATGAAGACCTGGACGGCGTCCGGCACGGTGCTGCGCACCTGGCGCGCGCCCTGCACCTCGATCTCGAGCACGACCGGCCTGCCGGCCTTGACCCGGTCCTCGAGCTCCGTGCGCAGCGTGCCGTAGCGGCGGCCCGAGTACTCGGCCCACTCGACGAACTCGCCGGCCGCCACGTGGCGGTCGAACTCGTTCTCGGAGAGGAAGTGGTAGTCGACGCCCTGCGTCTCCCCCGGTCGCGGCCGCCGAGTGGTCGCGCTGACCGACAGCTCGAGCTCGGGCACGCGCTGGCGCAGCGCCCGGATGAGCGTTCCCTTGCCGACCCCCGAGGGCCCTGTGATGACGAAGACGCAGCTCAGGGCGCTAGAGATCCCACGGGGGCCCACCTCCGGTCCGCACGGGCTCCGGCCGTCTCCGTCGGCCGCCGGGGCGGATCTTCGGCACCCCTAGCGTGCCCGCAGCATGCCGACCAGCTCGGCGCGCTGACGCTCCGAGAGCCCGCCGATCGTCTTCGACGGCGAGATGCGGCACTGCTGAAGGACCTTGTTGACCTTGACGCGGCCGTACTTGGGAACCGCGAGCAGCATGTCGAAGACCTTCGCGGTCTCGACCCAGTCGGGCGGCTCCAGCAGCAGCTGATGGATGGACGCCCGGCCTGCCCGGAGGTCGCGCTTCAGCTGCGCTCGCTTGGTGCGGATCTCGTTGGCCCGCTGCAGCGCCTCCATACGCTGGACCAGCGAGCGCTCCGGGGCCCCGGAGGGCTTGGAGGCGGTGTCGGAGGGAGCCGGCGGCATGGGCGGCGAGTCTACCTAGGACCGTGCGGCGATCAAGCCGTGGCGGCCAAATCCGCCTACAGCTCGACTTGAGGTCGAGCCCTATTCAGGGCACTTTACCCCGGACGAGCGCATTTGCAGGGTTTTTGTGGTAGTCCAGTGTCTGAATGCTGTACCGGCGATTCCTGCGACCGCTCCTCTTCCGCCTCGACGCCGAGACGGCGCACTCCGTCGGCGCGCTCGCGCTCCGGCTGCTCACCCTGCTGCCCCCGCTGGAACGCTTCCTGCGTCGCCGCCTGGCAGCATCCGACGCGGTCCTGCGAACCAGTGCCCTGGGCGTCACCCTTCCCTCCCCGATCGGCCTCGCCGCGGGCTTCTACAAGGACGCCCGGCTCTTCGACGCGGCGCTCGCGCTGGGCTTCGGGTTCGTCGAGGTGGGCACGGTGACCGCGCTGGCGCAGCCCGGCAACGAGCGACCACGCCTCG
>JANJUA010000430.1 GCA_024710825.1 Solirubrobacteraceae bacterium | reverse complement strand
AAGCGCGCGCTGCCCGACGACGTCCGCGCACGCCTCGAGCTTCTCGATGAACGTCGGTTCCACAGCGGCGTCGTTCACCTCCACTACCGCGTGGAGGTCTGACCCAGCCGCCGGCCAGCCGCCCGGAATGCGGACGGAGCGCGCGGGCCGGCGGGTATACGGTCCCGTGACGCCCATGTCCTCGACGGAGCGCCAGCACGTCCACTCCCCGCCCGGGCCGGGCGACCGCCACCACGGGCACGCCGAGCACCCGTCGGGCGGAGGCCATGAGCACGACCACGCCGAGGAGTTCCGGCGCCGGTTCTGGATCTCGCTCGCCCTCGCGGTCCCGGTGGTCGCGTTCTCGCCGATGATCCGCCACTGGCTCGGCCTCCCGGACGTCACCGGCCTCCAGGAGGCGGTCGCCCCGGTGTTCGGCACGCTGATCTTCGTCTACGGCGGGCGGCCGTTCCTGGCTGGGGCCGTCTCGGAGCTACGGGGTCGGCAGCCCGGGATGATGACCTTGATCGCGCTGGCGATCTGCGTCGCGTTCCTCGCCAGCGCGGCGACGCTGCTGGGGCTGCTCGACCTCGAGTTCTGGTGGGAGCTCGCCGCGCTGATCGTGATCATGCTGCTCGGCCATTGGCTGGAGATGCGCGCCGTCGGCCAGGCGCGCGGCGCGCTGCAGGCGCTGGCCGAGCTGCTCCCCGACGAGGCCGAGCGCGTTCGAGACGGGGCGGTCGAGACCGTGCCGATCTCGGCGCTGGCACCCGACGACGTGGTCCTCGTCCGGCCCGGCGCCCGGGTCCCGGCCGACGGCGACGTCGTCGACGGGGCGGCGGACATGGACGAGTCGATGATCACCGGCGAGTCGCGGCCCGTCGCGCGACAGGCGGGCGATCGCGTGGTCGCGGGCACGGTGGCGACCGACTCGGCGATCCGCGTCCGGGTCGACGCGGTGGGGGAGGACACGGCGCTCGCGGGCATCCAGCGCCTCGTCGCCGAGGCGCAGGGCTCGGGCTCGCGCGCCCAGGCGCTGGCCGATCGCGCCGCCGCCGCGCTGTTCTACCTGGCGACCGCCGCGGGGGTGGCGACCTTCGTGGTCTGGGCGCTGCTCGGGGAGCTCGATCGCGCCGTCACGGCAACCGTCACGGTGCTCGTGATCTCGTGCCCGCACGCGCTGGGCCTGGCGATCCCCCTGGTGATCGCCATCGCCACGTCGCTCGCCGCTCGCGCCGGCGTGCTGGTTCGCGACCGGCTGTCGCTCGAGCGCATGCGCCGCGTCGACACCGTGCTCTTCGACAAGACCGGGACGCTGACGCGCGGCGCGCACGTGGTGATCGGCACGGTGGCGACCGACGGCGACGACGACGCGCTGCTCACGCTCGCCGCGGCGGCCGAGGCGTCGAGCGAGCATCCGCTGGCTCGCGCGATCGTCGCCGCCGCGCGCGAGCGCGGCGGCCGGATTCCCGCCGGCGAGGACTTCCGCGCGCTGCCGGGGCGAGGTGTCCAGGCGCGGGTCGACGGTACGACGGTGGCGGTCGGCGGGCCGGTCCTGCTTCGCGAGCTGGGCGTCCAGCCTCCTCCGCGGCTCGACGGGCCGGTCGAGAGCTGGCGGGCGCGTGGTGCGGCGGTCCTGCACGTCGTGCGCGACGGAGAGGTGGCCGGAGCCCTCGCGCTCGAGGACCAGGTCCGCCCGGAGTCGCGCGAGGCCGTCGACGAGCTGCACCGCCGCGGCGTGCGCGTGGCAATGATCACCGGCGACGCGCGACAGGTGGCCGACGCCGTGGGCGCCGATCTCGGCATCGACGAGGTGTTCGCCGAGGTCCTGCCGCGGGACAAGGACGCGAAGGTCGCCGAGCTGCAGCGGCGCGGCCACTCCGTCGCGATGGTCGGCGACGGCGTCAACGACGCGCCGGCGCTGGCCCGTGCGGACGTCGGCATCGCGATCGGCGCCGGGACCGACGTGGCGATCCAGTCGGCGGGCGTGGTCCTCGCCTCCAGCGATCCGCGCGGCGTGGTCGGCGTCATCGAGCTGTCGCAGGCGGGCTACCGCAAGATGCTGCAGAACCTCGCCTGGGCGGCCGGCTACAACGTCATCGCGATCCCGCTCGCCGCCGGGGTGCTGGCACCGGTGGGCGTCGTCCTGCCGCCGGCGGTCGGCGCGATCCTCATGAGCGTCTCGACCATCGTGGTGGCGATCAACGCCCAGTTCCTGCGGCGGCTGGACCTACGACCCGAGCGTTGGGCCGCCCGACCGGCGTGACGGGCTCTGGGGCGGGGCGCGTCGCCGACCGCCCGGGTCCCGATGTATGGTTGGCTGCATGGGACGTGGGGGAGGGCGGAGGGGACGGCGTGCCCGCACCTGCGGACGGATGCTCCGCACCACATCCGACACCGACCGCATCGAGCAGGGATGGCCCTCATGAGGACGCAGCCGCTCGCCGCCGTCGTCGTGGCCGTCGCCGCCCTGGCCGCCATCGCGCCCGCCGCCTCCGCCGGGCCCGCCGACCTGGGCGCCGAGCTGCGCGAGCTGGTGCGCATGCCCGGTGGGCCGGCCGGCGCGATCGTCGTCGTGCAGCGGCCCGACGGGCGCACGGTCTACACGGCCGGCGTGCGGAACACGAAGACGAAGGCGCCCCTGCGCGCCACCGACCACATGCGCATCGCCAGCGCCGCCAAGGCGTTCAGCGCCGCGGTCGCGCTCTCGCTCGTGCGCAAGGGCCGGCTGTCGCTGGACGACACGATCGCGCTACGGCTGCCGGAGCTGCCGGCCGCCTGGGAGAGCGTGACCCTGCGCCAGGCGCTCCACCACACCAGCGGCCTGCCTGACTTCTCGCGCAGCCCACGGTTCCAGGAGGCGGTCGTCGACGACCTGCACGGCCGACCGGCGCCGCGCACGATGCTGAGCTTCATCGCCGACGAGCCGCTGGAGTTCCGTCCCGGGTCGCGGTACCGCTACTCCAACACCGACAACTTCGTCGTCGCCCTGATGGCCGAGGCCGCCACCGGACGCGACTACACCTCGCTGCTGGCCTCGGAGGTCACGCGCCCGCTGAGGCTGCGCGCCACCTCTCTGCCGCGCGGCGCGGGGATGCCCGCGCCCTACATCCACGGCTACCAGCCCGACCCGCCCAACGCGCCCGAGGACGTCTCGACGCTGATCAGCGCCGCCTGGTCGTGGGCCTCGGGCGGCATCGTCTCCACGCCGGCCGACCTGACGTCCTTCGTCCGCGGCTACGTCGGCGCACGCCT
>JANJUA010000419.1 GCA_024710825.1 Solirubrobacteraceae bacterium | reverse complement strand
TGGTCGCTCGCCGAGCTCTGCCCTGGCGGCCAGGCGCACCGACCCGTCGCCGGCGACGTGCACGCAGCCGCGCCGCGCGCCCCACGGCTCGGCGATCGGCTCGTGGGCGACCGCGTCGCCGGCGATCCTGACCTCGCCGAGCGGACGGTGCGGCTCGCGCACGAAGAAGCCGGCGACGATCGCCTCGGGCCGGCGCTCGCGGGCGCACCAGTGGTCCAGGCGGGTGGGCTCGGGGAAGCAGACCACCGACGTGCGCGTGGCCCGCAGCGGATGGCGGACGAGGTAGACCGTGGTCTCCCCGCCGTCGCGCGCGCCGAAGCGCAGCAGCTCGTAGACCCTGCCGTCACCGCGCCCCATGGCGGGAACCTAGCGCGACTCGTCACCCGAGTCTGGTGCCAGCGCGGCAGCCACAGCGCGGACAGCGGGCGACCACCCCGGCGACCGCCCGGACGCGGAGCAGGCGCGGACCGCCGCTCCGTGTCGGTCCGCCGACGGCGCGCACTCGTGCCGTCGCTTGTCAATCACAACTGCACAGTGGTACAGTTGTGGCCATGACCGAGCCAGTCGCCATCCCCCACCCGCTCCCCGAGGCGCTCGTCGAGCTCATCGCCCAGCGCTTCCGGGTGATCGGCGAGCCCATGCGCATCCGCCTCCTCGACGCGCTGCGCGAGGGGCCGATGACGATCGCCGAGCTCACCGAGGCGCTCGACGCCACGCAGCAGAACGTCTCCAAGCACGTCGGGGTCCTGGCGCAGGCCGGCATCGTCGGCCGCGAGAAGGACGGCACCCGCGTGCGGTGCTTCATCTCCGACCCGACCGTCTTCGAGCTCTGCGAGCTGGTCTGCGGCGGCCTGCGCGAGCAGGTCGCCGAGCTCGACGAGCTGCTCCGTCCCGCCTCCTGATCGGCCCAGCCATGACCTCTCCCGCTTCGTACGGCCCCCTCGGCCGCCTCGGCCGCTGGACGGCCGCCCACTTCTCGCTCGTCGCCGCCGCCTGGGTCGTCGTGGCCGTCGGCCTCGGCGTGCTGGCCCCCAAGGTCGAGCACGCCCTCTCGGGCGCCGGCTGGGAGGCCGTCGGATCCGAGTCGCTGGAGGTTCGCGAGATCGCCGACCGCGACTTCGCCGGCCTCTCCTCCTCGGCGCTGATGGTCGTCGTCCACGCCCCGGAGCTGCAGGCCGACGACCCGGCGTTCCGCGCCGTCCTCGACGACGCCGAGCGCACGCTGACCGCTGAGGACCGCGTCACCGACGTCGTCGCGCCGCAGGTCTCCGAGGACGGCCACACGGCCGTGATCCAGGCCGGAGCCAACGCCGACTCCAACGAGATGGTCCGCGCCGCGGGCGACATCAAGGAGCGCCTCCAGGGCGCGGACGGGGTCGAGGTCGCCCTCACCGGCGCGTCGGGCATGTGGTCGGACTTCAACGAGGCCAACAAGAGCGCGATGCTCAAGTCCGAGCTGATCTCGTGGCCCGTGACGCTCGCGATCCTGGTGCTCGCGTTCGGCTCGCTGGTGGCGGCCGGCCTGCCGTTGCTGCTGACGATCCTCGGGCTCGTCGCCTCGGCCGGCTCGCTCTACCTGGGCACGCAGCTTCTCGACATCTCGATCTGGGCGCTGAACTTCGCCCTGATGTTCGCCCTCGCGCTCGGCATCGACTATGCGCTGTTCGTCGTCATGCGCTTCCGCGGCGCGCTGTTCGGCAGCGGGCTCCCGGCCGAGGAAGCCGTCGCCGAGACGATGGACACCGCGGGCAAGGCGGTGCTCTTCAGCGGCCTGACCGTGCTCATCTCGCTGAGCGCGGTGATGCTCGTGCCCTCCCCCGCGTTCCGCTCGATGGCGCTCGGGATCATGCTCTCGGTCGTCTTCGTCCTCGCCGCCACGCTGACCCTGCTGCCCGCGGTCCTGGCGAAGCTCGGCCCGCGGCTGAACCGGCTCGCGCTCCCGTGGGTGCGCTCGGGCGAGCACCGCTCCCCGCGGTTCGCCGCGTGGGGAGAGCGCCTGTGGCGCCGCCCGCTGCCCTACGGCATCGCCGCGCTCGTCGCCCTGGTCGCCCTGTCGATCCCGGTCCTGAGCCTCGACACCGGCATGCCGTCGATCAAGGTCGTCCCCGAGGAGGACGGCTCGCGCGTGGCCTACGGGCAGGTCCAGGAGGCCTTCGGTCCGGGCGCCCCGGGCGCGCTCCAGGTGGTGACGCCGGCGGCCGAGGCCGAGGCGGTCGCCGCGACGGCCGAGGCCGATCCGGGCGTCGCGCGCGTCATGGCGCCGATGCCGGGCCAGGGCGACCTCGCGCTGATCGGGGTCGTCCCCACCGCCGACCCGTCGGACCCGGCGGTCGGCGCCACCATCGACCGCCTGCGGGCCGAGCTGCCGTCCGCGGCGCTCGTGGGCGGCGCGGCGGCCGAGAACCACGACCTCGAGCAGGCGCTGGCGGCGAAGACGCCGCTCGTCATCGGGGTGGTGCTGGCGCTCGGCTTCCTGCTGCTGCTCGTCGCGCTCCAGGCCCCGATCCTCGCCGCGGTCGGCGTCGTGACCAACCTCCTGGCCGTGGGCGCCGCCTTCGGCGTGGCGAAGTGGATCTTCCAGGACGGCCACGGAGCGAGCCTGCTCGGCTTCGACTCCCAGGGCTTCCTCGACGCCTGGGCGCCCGTGTTCTTCTTCGCGATGGTGTTCGCCATCTCGATGGACTACACGGTGTTCCTGCTCTCCTCCGCCAAGGAGCACTGGGACCGCAACGGGGATCCGAAGGACGCGATGGTCGGCGGCCTCGCGCACTCCGGCCGAGTGGTGTTCGCGGCGGCCGCGGTGATGGTCGCCGTGTTCTTCACCTTCGCGCTGTCCGGGCCGCTGCCGCCCAAGGAGATGGGCGTGATCCTCGGCATCGCGGTCCTGCTGGACGCCGCGCTCGTGCGCCTGCTGCTCGTGCCGGTCGCGCTGCGGCTGCTGGGCCGCTGGGCCTGGTGGCTGCCCGGCCCGCTGGGGCGCGTCCTGCCCCGCGTCCGCTTCGGCCACGCGTGAGCTACCGGGGCTCCCCGAAGCCCTGCTCGGAGCTGCCGTCCGGGGAGCCCGCGAACCACATCCGGCGCTGCGCGTCATCGCCCTGGATGGTGCGCGCCACGCACCGCTTGCCCCACAGCCGCGCGAGCTCCACGAGCGTGCCGCGCGCGTACTCCGGGTCCAGGCCGACGCCCTCGTGGCGGTGGTCGAGCAGCAGCTCGCCCCGGCGGCCGAAGTCGGCGTCGACGATCTCCACGCGCGGGATCCCCGACGTCGAGACCTGCGCGACGAGAGCCGCGCGGACGTCGTCGGCCTCCCGTGAGGAGACCCGGATCCGCCGCGGGTCGCGCTGCAGGCGCTCGTAGGCGAACAGGCGGCAGCGCTCGCACACGCGCGGGGTGAGGAACTCGCGCACCAGGGCCTCGTCGTCGTAGCTGCGCAGCACGGTCCGCACCCGCTCGAACGGGTCGGCCTCGCCCGCCCAGCCCCAGCGCTCGCGGTCCTCGTCGTCGGGCTCGGTCGCGATGCGCATGACCTCCCGCAGCAGCGCGATGCCGAGGTTGTACGGGTTCACCGGCCCGGGATGCGGCTGCACGACGCCCGCGTTGAGCTGCTCGTACTCCCAGTACTGGTTCGTCGGCAGGAACAGGCGCTGGCAGACCTCCTGGTGGACGAGCACGGCGGCGCCCTCGTTGAGGATCTTCGTCCGCATCTGCGGCAGGAAGTAGCCCTGCTCGGAGCGGACGATCGAGATGACGTCGCGCTCCCAGTCCGCCAGCGCGCGGGCGTGGCGCTCGACGAAGCCCAGCAGGTCCTGCTCGGGCTCCCGCGGGAAGCGCCTGCGTAGCGCGTCGCGCTCCTCCGCGATCCGGCGGCGCTCGGCCTCCACCTCCTCGGGGAACAGCGCGTCGTACTCCGCCGGACGGTGCTCGGGCTCCGACGTCCCCGCCTTGCGGATGAGCTGCGCTTGGGGCTGGTGGACCGCGACCGCGTGGCACGCGTCGAGCAGGCCCTCCACCCGCTCGCGTCCGTGCTGGGCCATGTAGTCGGAGATGCGGTGTGCCGCCGACAGCACCCGCGGCATGATCTGGCGGTCGACGGCCCCCAGCCAGGCGTTGTGCTCGAACACGTAGCCGTGGCCGAGGCAGTGGGCGATGACGAGCGTCTGGCCGACGAGGCTGTTGCCCTCCATGAGGTAGGCGTGCACCGGCCGGGTGTTGAAGATCAGCTCGTAGATGCGCTCCTCACCGCGGCGGTAGCGCCCGTACATCGCGTCGAAGCGCGCGCCCCAGCGGGCGCTGGAGTAGCGGGCGGGGAGGCCGTTGGCGGCGGCGTAGTAGACCTCCTCGGCCGGGACGAGGTGGTAGACGACGTCCGGCGCCTCGAAGCCCAGCTCGCCGGTGACGATCGTCCGGCAGCGCTCGTCGACCGCCTGCAGGTCCTCGAGCGCGTAGTCGCTCACCGCACGGCCTCCTCCACGCTGTCCTTGGCGAAGAAGCGCTTGAGCGCGGGCCACAGCTCCCGGTCGTCCTCTGCCGCGGCGAAGACGAAGCCGTCCACCGGCGCCGCCTCCTCGAAGAAGGGCAGCAGCGACCGCGAGGTCGTAAAGCCGCTCTCGCCCACCTGGAGGTAGCCGACGAGCGAGCAGCGCTCGGCGAGCCGCGCGATCAGCCCGAGCGTCCGCTGGTTGTCGGCGGTGAAGTTGTCGCCGTCGGAGACGTGCAGCACGTAGACGTTCCAGTCGGACTCGGGGTAGCGGTCCGGCTGCTCGCGGTCGATCAGCTCGAACGCCGAGGAGACGCGGGTGCCGCCCGACTCGGCCCGGTGGAAGAACTCGTGCTCGGTCACCTCGCGCGCCTCGGTGGTGTGCGCGACGAAGACGATCTCCGTCTGGTCGTAGCGCCGGTGCAGGAACTGGACGCACCAGTAGAAGAACAGGCGGGCCATCCGCTTGCGCGAGACGTCCATCGAGCCCGACACGTCCATCGCCAGGAACACGACCGCCTTGTGGCGCGGCAGGGGCCGCTCCCGGTAGGAGAGGTAGCGGACGTCGCCGGACTCGATGCTGCCCAGCCGCGCGCGGCCGCGCTTGGCGTTGCGCACGAGGTTCTGGCGGAGGGTCTCCTTCTTGTCGATGCGCGGGCCCTTGCGCGCGATGTCGTCGAACACCGCCTCCGTGGCCTGCGCGTCCGCGGTCGCCTTGGGCTTCAGGCGCGGCAGCTGGAGCTCGGAGAACAGCAGCTCCTCGATGTCGTCCATGTCGAGCCAGACCTCGTAGAGCTCCTCCCCCGGCTCGGTCCCCGCCTCGCCGCGCTGCGGCCCGTCGCCGGGCGGCCCGAGCACGTCGCCCGGGTCGCCGTCGCCCTGCGCGACGCCCTCCTCGGACCCCCGGTCCAGGATGAACCGCCAGGAGCGCGTGCCGGAGACCGGCACCCGGACGCGCTTCTCCGGTCCCGACGCGATGATGTCCTCCTCGCCGATGCGCGCCTTGAGCTGCTCGGTGATCTTGCGGCGCAGCCGGTCGCGGTGGTGCAGGGCGTCCCGGTGCCCCGCGTCGTGAGGGAGCCCCGAGCCGCCGACGACCGTCATCGGTTCAGGAGCTGACCGACGTAGTCGAGCAGGTCGCGCGCCGACTGCTCCGTGTAGCCGCGCTCCTCGACGAGGGTCGACAGCACCTCGTTGAGCCGCTTGGCCTGCTCGCGGTCGGGGTTCGTCTTGGACACCGTGACGCGCACGATGTCCTTGAGCTGGTCGAAGAGGTACTCCTCGATCCCGCCGGCGAGGACCGTGTCGGTCTCGTAGGTCAGGGGCCGCTCTCCGCGGCGCAGCGCGATCCCGATGCGCATCAGGACGCCCTGGCGGAACGTGTCCTTCGCGGACTCGGACACGGCCGGCCGGACCTTCTCCTCGACGGCCCGCATGAGGTTCTCGTCGGGGTCGCGGTCCTCGCCCGTGATCGGATCGGGCGTCTTCGTCCCCTGGCAGTAGGCCTCGACGTTGGTGAGGTAGTTGTCCAGCAGCCGCTGGGCATGTTCGGCGAACGCGGGCACGAACGCCTTGCGGACCTCGTCCTTGAGCGAGCGGTCGATCTCGTTGCGCACGTCCACGGTCAGCGCCCGGAGCTGCTCGCGCGTCTCCTTCGGGGCCTCGAGGCGCTCGATGTGCTCGGTGATGGCGATCAGCGACATGATCGGCGTGAGGTACTTCTCGGTCTGGTGCTCCTCGCCCGCCTTGCGCGCGGCGCCCGACAGGATGTCGACGATCGCGCGCGGGCCGAGCCCGCTCATGCCCTCGTGGTCGGCGGCGCGCTTGATCTCCGGGATCTGGGCGAGCTTCCAGTCGCCGACCTCCTCGCCGTCGTAGAGCTTCATCTTCTCGACGAGCCCGAGGTTCTCGTGCTCCTTCAGGCGCGACAGGACCGACACCATCGCGGCGGCACGCAGCGCGTACGGCGCGATGTGCAGGTCGTCGCGCGTCCCGGCGCCGGTCAGCAGCTTGCGGTAGATCTTCTCCTCGTCGGAGACGCGGACGTTGTAGGGCACCGCGATCGCGACGAGGCGGTCCTTGAGCGCCTCGTTCTTGCGCTCCGCCATGAACGCGCGGAACTCGGCCTCGTTGGTGTGGGCGATGATGACGGTGTCGGAGCCGATGTAGCCGAACTTGGCCACCTTGAACTGCTTCTCCTGGGCCATCGTCAGGAAGAGGTTGCGGAACTCGGCGGGGTTCTTGAAGAACTCGACCGCCTCGAACAGGCCGCGGTTGGACTTCGAGAACTCGCCCGCCCAGTCCAGCGCGAGCGGATGGGAGTCCGACCCGTGGGTCTCGATGGCCTTGAAGTCCAGGCCGCCGGTCAGGTGCTCCATCGCCATCGACTTCGGGTCGCCCGGCTCGAACGTGCCGATGCCGATCCGGCGGGCCTCGGAGAAGACGATCCGCTCGATCGGGAAGCCGAGGAAGTCGCCGCCGAACTCGTGCTCGAGCCGCCAGCGGCAGACCGGGCACAGGTCGCCGACCACCTCGACACCGGTGTGCTCGCGCGCCTGGGCGCGCAGCGACTGCGGGATGAGGTGCAGCGGCTCCTCGTGCATCGGGCAGCCGCGCAGCGCGTACGCGGCGCCCTCGTCGGTCGCCGTCCACGCCTCCAGGCCGCGCTTGAGCATCGCGGCCACCGAGCTCTTCGCCCCGCCCGGAGGGCCCCACAGCAGCAGGATCCGCCGGCGCGTCTCGTGCCCCTGGGCGGCGGTCTCGAAGTAGCGGACCACGCGCTCGAGCGGCACGTCGAGGCCGAACAGCTCGCCCGAGAAGAAGCTGTAGGAGACCTCCCCCGCGTGCAGGCCCTCGGTGGAGCCGGCGGCGCGGAGCATGTCGTGGATGCGCTGGTGGGCGGTCGCGGCGATCGTCGGCCGTTCCGCCACCCGATCGATGTACTCGTTGAGGGTGATGGCCTCGGCCGTCGCGGCCGGCCCCTCGGTCACCGCCTTCGCCAGCGCCTGCTTGAAGTCAGTCAACGTGCTGCCCCCTTGCCTTTCGGCCGGGGCGCGGACCGCGTACCGGCCGACTCCTTCAGGGTAGACCCGTCCGGGGCGGACGGTGGCACATCGGTCTACCCGTTCCCCGGAGATTGGTCCCCTTTCGGTCGGAGCGGGTCGGCCCGGATGCCGCGCAGCGCGAGCTCGGCGAGCCGATGGGCGGCCTCGGGGCCGATGCCGGCCAGCTCACGCAGGGCGCAGAAGACGAGGCGGAGATCCTCGTGAGAGGCGTCGTCGCGGAGAGCGCCCGCGTCGCGGGCGCGCCGGACCATCCGGGCGAGCGCGTCGGTGGCGCCCGCGCGCGCGGCGCGCACCTCCGCGGACGCGGACGCGGCGACGTCCCACGCGGACTGCGACAGCGCGTCGCCCAGGCAGTCGTCGACGGTGGCGTGCGTGGCGGCGGCGAGGGCGGCCCACGGATCGGGCTCGTCGAGCGTGGCGAGGAACCGCGCGCGCAGCGCCTTCGACCGGGTGATGACGAGCGCGGCGAGGACGTCGTCCTTGGTGCCGACCTGGCGGTAGATGCTCCCCACCCCGACGCCGAGCGCGTGGGCGAGCGTCGGCATCGGCACGTCGACGCCCTCGCGGGCGAACAGCTCGTCGGCCACCTCCAGGGTGCGCGTGCGCTTCTCGTCGGCGGTGAGCGACGACCATGGCACCGGAACGGCCATTCCGGTAGCGTACCCGCATGCCCGCCCTCAGGTCACGCACCGTCACCCACGGCCGAAACATGGCCGGCGCCCGCGCGCTGCTGCGAGCCGCCGGAGTCGAGCGCGAGGACTTCGGCAAGCCGATCGTCGCGGTGGCCAACTCGTACACGCAGTTCGTCCCCGGCCACACGCACCTCAAGCCGGTCGGCGAGATCGTCGCGGACGCCGTCAAGGCCGCGGGCGGGATCCCCCGCGAGTTCAACACGATCGCGGTGGACGACGGCATCGCCATGGGCCACGGCGGGATGCTCTACTCGCTGCCCTCGCGCGACCTGATCGCCGACAGCGTCGAGTACATGGTCAACGCGCACTGCGCCGACGCGCTGATCTGCATCTCCAACTGCGACAAGATCACGCCGGGGATGCTCAACGCCGCCCTGCGCCTGAACATCCCGACGGTGTTCGTCTCCGGCGGGCCGATGGAGGGCGGCACCGCGGTGCTGGTCGACGGCACCGTGCGCAAGCGGGTGAACCTCATCAGCGCGATCGCCGACGCCGTCGCCGACGAGGTCTCCGACGAGGACATCGCGCGCATCGAGGAGGCGGCCTGCCCGACCTGCGGCTCGTGCTCGGGCATGTTCACGGCGAACTCGATGAACTGCCTCACGGAGGCGCTCGGGCTGGCGCTGCCCGGCAACGGCTCGATCCTGGCGACGCACACCGCGCGCAAGGAGCTCTACGAGGCCGCCGGGCGGACGGTCGTCGAGATCGCCGACCGCTACTACGACGGCGACGACGAGTCCATCCTGCCGCGCTCGATCGTCACGCGCGAGGCGTTCGAGAACGCGATGACGCTCGACGTGGCGATGGGCGGCTCGACGAACACCGTGCTCCACATCCTCGCCGCCGCCCGGGAGGCCGAGGTCGACTTCACGATGCGCGACATCGACGAGCTGTCGCGTCGCGTGCCCTGCATCTGCAAGGTCGCCCCGAACGGGACATACCTGATGGAGGACGTCCACCGCGCGGGCGGCATCCCCGCGATCCTCGGCGAGCTCCGCCGCGGCGGCCTGCTGCACGAGGACGTGACGACCGTGCACGCGCGGACGGTCGACGAGTGGCTGCTGCCGTGGGACGTCCGCAGCGGGCAGGCGTCCGCCGAGGCGCTCGAGGTCTTCCACGCCGCGCCGGGCTGCCGCCGCTCGTCGACCGCGTTCTCGCAGTCCGAGCGCTGGGAGTCGCTGGACACCGATGCGGCCGACGGCTGCATCCGCGACGTCGCGCACGCCTACTCGGCCGACGGTGGCCTGGCGATCCTCTACGGCAACCTGGCGGTGGACGGCAGCGTCGTGAAGACGGCGGGGGTCGACGAGTCGATCCTGTCGTTCAGCGGCCCGGCGGTCGTGGTGGAGTCCCAGGAGGACGCGGTGGACGCCATCCTCGGCGGGCGCATCGTGGAGGGCGACGTGGTGGTCATCCGCTACGAGGGGCCGCGCGGCGGGCCCGGCATGCAGGAGATGCTCTACCCCACCTCCTACCTCAAGGGCCGCGGCCTGGGCAAGGCGTGCGCGCTGATCACCGACGGCCGCTTCTCGGGCGGCACCTCCGGGCTGTCGATCGGGCACGTCTCGCCCGAGGCGGCGTCGGGCGGAGCGATCGCGCTCGTCGAGAGCGGCGACACGATCTCGATCGACATCCCCAACCGCCGGCTGACGCTCGAGGTCTCCGACGACGAGCTGGCCTCCCGGCGCGAGCGCCTCGAGTCCGCGGGCGGCTACGCCCCCGTGGCGCGCGACCGGGTCGTCTCCCCCGCGCTGCGCGCCTACGCGGCGATGGCGACCTCGGCCGACACGGGCGCGGTCCGCGACGTGGACGCGGTCGAGCGCGCCGCGGCCGCCGCCGCCGAGACGGGCGCGGCGGCGGCGCTTCCCGGCTAACGCGCGCCGCCTCCGTGACCTCCGCCGAGCCGCGCTAGGGCTGGGGACGCTCGGGGCCGGGGGGCGCCGGCGGGGCGGGCGGGGCCGTCCACGGTCGGCCGCCCACCTCGAGCTCGCCGACCTTCAGCCTGCCGATCTCTATCTCCTGCGCCTGGAGCGACTTGACGACCGCCTTGCCGATGGCGATGCGCCCGAGCGCCACCGCTCCGATCGCGGACACCGCCACGGCGACGGGGCCCCAGGCGGACGGGCCGCTCACCCGGACGCCGACGGCCTTCGCGCCCACGGCGCTGGCCGCGGTCGCCTGCATGCCGGTCACGAGACGACGGACGGAGATGCTGCGTCGAGCCATGCGGAATGCCTCCTCGGACGGTTGCGCGAGAGCACAGTGTTGCGCGCCGTCGGAGGGGACCTGGATCCCCCTCACCCCCGCGGCGACGCCACGTCGGTCCCGTGCCGATGCGGGAGACTTCCGCGAAGCTCATGCCATCCACGCCGTCGACCCGGGACTGAACCTCGGCATGCGCCTCGGCACGCCGCGCTCGACCAACGCGCGCTCGCTCGCGCAGGCGGGCGCCGCCATCGCGCTGCTCGCGGGAGTCGAGGTCGTGCTGCTGGTCGACGGGCCGGGCGAGCCGACGTGGATCGTCGTCCTGTTCCCCGCCGTCGCCTGCGCGTACCTCGCGGCCGGCGTGCTGGCCGGCCTGCGCCGGCCGCACAACCGCACCGGCGGGCTCCTGGTGGCCGGCGCGCTGGCCTGGCTGGTGGCGTCGCTGGGCAACGTCGAGCCGCCCGCGCTGGTCGTCGTGGGCGTCGTCTGCGCGACGCTCCCGCTCGCGGTCGTCGTGCACCTCCTCCACGGCTTTCCGTCGGGGCGGCTGCGGGGCCGCTTCAGCCGCGCCACCGTCGCCGCCGCCTACTTCGTCACGCTCGTCCTGCAGGCGCCGCTCTACCTCTTCGCGCCGTCCGGGCTCCCGGGCGAGCCTCTGATGGTGGCCGACAGCCCCGGCCTCGCGGAGGCCGGGCACTGGGTGCAGGACGTCGCGGGCACGCTCGTCATGGTGGCGACCAGCGTGCTGCTCCACCGGCGGCTGCGCGCGGCCTCGCCCGCGCAGCGTCGCGTCCTCGGGCCGCTCGCCGCGTACGGCATCGTCGCGGTCGTGTTCGTCGTGCTCGCCGCGCAGCTCGCCGACCGCGTGCTCACGGGCTACCAGGAGGAGCGCGTCGTCGTGCAGCTCGCGCTGATGGCCGGCGTGCCGCTCGCGTTCGCGGCCGGCGTGCTGCGCGGCGGGTTCGCCCGCATGCGCGACGTCGAGGAGCTCGGCGCCTGGCTCGGCGCGGACGAGGGCGGGCGGCCGACCCTATCCGCGGCTCTCGCCGAGACGCTCGGCGACCGCTCGCTCGAGCTCGTGCTCTGGGTGCCGGAGGCCGGCGGCTACGTCGACTTCGCGGGCGCTCCGGTGACGCTGCCGTCCGGCGACGTCGAACGCCCGGTCGTCGAGATCCGCCGCGACGGACGCCGCATCGGCGCGATCGCCTACGACGCGACCCTCATCGCCGACCGCTCGCTCGTCGAGGCCGCGGCGCGCATGACGGCCGTCGCGCTCGACCACGAGCGGCTCACCGTCGAGCTGATCGCCAGCCGCGACCAGGTCCGCCGCTCCGCCGCCCGGGTCGTCGAGGCGGCCGACGACGAGCGCCGCCGCATCGCACGCGACCTACACGACGGGCTCCAGGCGCGGCTCGTGGTGCTCGCGATCGGGGCGAACGGGCTCGCGACCGACCGCGAGCTTCCCGACGCGGCGCGCGCCAGGGCGACCGGGCTGCGCACCGGGATCGAGGCGGTCGTCGACGAGCTGCGCACGCTGGTGCAGGGCGTGATGCCCGCGGCGCTCATCGAGCGCGGGCTGTCGGCCGCCACCGAGGACCTCGCCGACCGAATGCCGCTCCCCACCGAGGTCGACGTCGACCGCGCCGTCAGTCACGCGGGCGCCAAGCTGCCGCCGGCCATCGAGCTGGCCGGCTACTTCGTCGTCGCCGAAGCGCTCGCGAACGCGGTCAAGCACGCCCAGGCGCATGAGCTGCGGATCCACCTGGCGCGGCCCGACGGCCATCTGCGCATCGAGGTCAGCGACGACGGCGTCGGGGGCGCCGCGGCCGGCGCCGGCACCGGGATGCGCGGGATGGCCGACCGCATCGACGTCCTCGGCGGGCGCCTGACGGTCACGAGCCCGCCGGGAGGCGGGACCCGCATCGTCGCGGAGCTGCCGTGCGCGTCGTGATCGGCGAGGACGAGGCGCTCATGCGCGGCGGCCTGACGCTCGTGCTCGAGCAGGCCGGCTTCGAGATCGTCGGCGCGGCCGAGGACGGCGACGACCTCGTGCGCAAGGCGCTCGCCCACGCGCCCGACCTCCTCGTGACCGACATCCGCATGCCGCCCAGCCACACGGACGAGGGTCTGCGTGCGGCGCTGGAGGTTCGCGCCGCACGTCCCGACATCGCGGTCCTCGTCCTCTCACAGCACCTCCAGCGCCGCTACGCGTCCGAGCTGCTCGAGCAGCGGTCGGCGGGCATCGGCTACCTGCTCAAGCAGCGCGTCGCCAACGTGGAGGCGTTCGTCGCCGACGTGCGCCGCATCTGCGCCGGCGGCACCGTGCTCGACCCGGAGGTGGTGTCGACGCTGCTGCGCCGCGCGCGCCGTGACGACGACCCCCTGCACCGCCTGACCCCCCGCCAGCTCGAGGTGCTCGGGCTGATGGCGGAGGGGCGCAGCAACGCCGCGATCGCCGAGCGGCTCACGATCTCCGAGAAGGCGGTCGTCAAGCACGCGTCGCACATCTACGACGAGCTCGAGCTGCCCGTCAGCGGAGACGACCATCGTCGGGTGCTCGCGGTCGTCCGCTATCTGGCGGTCTGAGCGCCGGCGAGCGCCCGGACCCGCGGGAACAGGATGTTGTTCTCCTCGTGGACGTGCTGGTGCAGGTCGAGCTCCAGGTCCCGCAGGTTCTCGAGCATCCTGCGGTGCGTCCCGCAGAGCGCGCGCTTGGACTCGTAGCCGCCGGAGACCTCGCGCAGCGCCACCAGGGCCTCGCCGACGCTCTCGTGCTCGGTCTCGTGGGCGACGATGAGGCCTTCGTCGACGTCGTCGGCGTCGCCGGCCTCGATCGCGCGGCAGATGGGGAACAGCGTCTCCTCCTCCACCGTCATGTGCGACTCGAGCTCTTCGCGCATCCCCTCGAACAGGCGGCGCAGGTCCTGCAGCTCCGGGCGCTGCACCTGATGCACGCGGACCACCGTGGCGACCAGCTCGGAGATCTCCGGCAGCGTCGCGCGCATCCGGTCGTGGTGGGCGGTGACGATGTGCTCGCAGAGCTCGGAGATGGACACGTCGGCCACGTCGTGCGGCTCATCGGCTACGAGCGCCGGCTCGCGATCGAGGACGGTGAGCAGCTCGACGACGGTCGCGGCGTGGAGCCCGCGCTGCCCGCACGCCTCCTCGAGGCTGCGCTGGCCGTTGCAGCAGTAGTCCAGGCGAAGCTGGTCGAACAGCCGCGCTCGGCGGGGCTCCGCGACGACGAGCTCGGCGAGGCTGATGGTTGGGTCGATGGCCTTCATGCCCGGGCTCCTTGGTGCTGGGTTTACCTAGTTGGGGTGTGAAAATAACATCTAGGCCGTGACCGCGTACAGCCGCCACGCCCCCGGCACGCCCTTGAGGTCGTGCTCACCGCGGTCCTCGAACGTCACGCCGGAGCCCGCGACGAGGTCGGTGACCGTGCGGGAGACCAGCACCTCGCCGGGGGCGGAGGCGGCCGCGACCCGCGCGCCGATGTGGACCGCGATCCCCGACACGTCGCCGCCGTCGCGCTCGAGCTCGCCGGTGTGCAGGCCGGCGCGCACGTCGAGTCCGAGCCGACGCGCCTCCTCCCGGATCGCCAGCGCGCCGCGGATCGCCCGCGCCGGGCCGTCGAAGATCGCCAGGACCCCATCCCCGAGCGACTTCACGACGGCGCCGCCGTGGCGGCTCACCGTCTCGGCGACCACGCGGTCGTGCGTGGAGAGCAGCGCATGCCAGCGCCGGTCGCCGAGCGCCGCCGCGCGGCGGGTCGAGTCGACGATGTCCTCGAAGAGCACGGTGGCCAGCACGCGGTCGGGCCTCCGGCTCGGCCGGCTGCCGGTCAGGAACGCCTCGACCTCGTCGACCAGGGCGTCGGTGTCGCCGGCGAACGGAAGGTGGTCGGCGCCGGGAAGCTCGACCAGCTGCGCCCCTTCGATCTCCTCGGCGAGGTAGCGCGCCTGGCCGACGTCGATCATCCGGTCGTCGGTCCGATGCAGCACGAGCGTCGGCGCGTGGATCGCGGGCAGGACGCGGCGGACGTCCAGGCGGCGGTAGAGGCCGAGCAGGGCGAGGGCGCCGCGAGGGCTGGCGCCGGCCCGCAGGAAGCGGCCCCACCATGCGCCGAAGGCCTCGTCGTCGCTGAGGGACGGCGCGAACCAGCGCAGCGCCACGGGCTCGCCCCAGTGCTCGAAGACCTCCTGGGCGAAGCGGTCGAAGGCCTCCTCGGCGAGGCCGGTCGGGAAGTCCGGCGTCGCCACGAGCCGGGCGTAGCTGCCGTAGAGGATCAGCCCGTCCACCCGGTCGGGGTGCGTGGCGGCGAAGAGCACCGCCATGGGGCCGCCCTCGGAGACGCCGAACAGCGTGACCCGCTCGGCGCCGGCGGCGTCGAGCACCGCCACGAGGTCGTCCATGCTCTGCTCGAGCGTCGGCGGCTGGCCCGTGCGGTCCGAGAGGCCCTGCTCGCGCTTGTCCCACATCACGAGCCGCGCGAACGACGCCAGGCGGTCGAAGAACGAGGCGACCGCCGGCTCGTCCCAGTAGAGGTCCTGGTGGCTGGCGAAGCCGGGGACGAACGCCAGCGTCGGCGGGCCGGCCCCGACGCTCGACCAGGCGATCGAGGCGCCCGCGCTGGTGACGTAGTGCACCGAGGGGGCCATCGGCCCACGATACGCGGCCGGATGGGGCTCGTGCGGGATCTTCCGGCGATCGCGGGCTGCGATGGTACGGGCCGGGTCGCCCCAGCTGCTATTTTCCCAGTCGCAATGTAGAAAGTCTCCGGAGGTTCCCATGGCGTACGTCATCAACGAGCCGTGCATCGGCACCAAGGACACCTCGTGCGTCGAGGTGTGCCCCGTCGACTGCATCCACCCCACGCCCGACGAGCCCGACTTCGAGGAGCACGCCCAGCTCTACATCGATCCGACCGAGTGCATCGACTGCGACGCGTGCGTCGAGGCCTGCCCCGTCGACGCCATCACCCCGGAGGACATGGTCCCGCCGGAGTGGCAGCAGTACATCGGGATCAACGAGGCGTACTACCGGCGCGGCTGATCTGGATCAGGCAGCCGGCGGCGTCCGGGTCCTGGGGCACGAACTCGTCGAGCGTCGCCTCGGGATCCACGACGTCGAGCAGGCCGCGCGTGATGCCGCGATGCAGCGTGCAGACCACCGACTGGTTCGCGCGCACCGCCTCGCGGTACGGGCAGTTGCCCAGGCAGTAGCCGACCGTCCCCGGCGCGCCCTCCGACTCGTGCGGCTGGAAGCCGAGCGCGACGAGCGTGGCGTGCAGCGTCTCCCGCGGGGCGCCCGTGGCGTCGCGCGGGGCGAGCTCGCGGCCGATCTCGCGTCCCACCGCCTCGGTCTCGCGCAGGCGCGCCGGCGTCGCCGGCGTCGCGCGCGCCAGCCACTGAGCGAGCTGGGC
>JANJUA010000383.1 GCA_024710825.1 Solirubrobacteraceae bacterium | reverse complement strand
CGGCGGAGGCGGCGGCACCGGCGGGGGCGGCGGGGGCGCTCCCGGCTTCGACCCGGGCTCGAATGGCGGCGGCGGCGGCACCGGTGGAGGCGGCGGGAGCTCGGCGCTCGGCCAGGGCGGCGGCGGAGACGGCACGCCGTCGGCCGCGGGCGGCGGCACCGGCAACGGGGCGATAGCGGTCTACGGTGGAACGGCGACGATCCGCAACTCCACCATCGCGGCCAACGCGCGGTCAGCCGGCGGATTCGCCGACGACGGCGGCGGCAGCGGAGCCGACGGCGCGGGCGCGGTCGTGCAGATCGCCGGCTCGGTGGACGTGGTGAGCTCGATCCTCGCCGACACTCCCGACGGGGCGGCCCAGTGCCGTGGCGCGGTCGGCGGCTCGACCTCGCTGGTCGAGGCGCCGCAGGGCTGCGCGGTGCCGGCGGACACCCTGGCCGCCGACCCGGCGCTCGGTCCCCTCGCCGCCGACGGCGACGCGACGGCGACGATGGCGCCGCTGCCGAGCAGCCCGACGGTCGACGCGGGCTCCAACCCGGCGGATCTGCCGTATGACCAGCGCGGCCCGGGACATCCGCGCACGGCGTTCGGCGCCACCGACATCGGGGCGGTCGAGGCGCAGGCCCAGCTGCGGGTCGCCAAGGCGCTGAGGCCGGCTTCCGACCCCGGGCGGTTCGACCTGACGGTAGACGGCGTGGTGGTCTCCGCGGGCGCCGGCGACGGCGACGGCTCGGGGCTGGGCGGCGTGGCCCCCGGCGACCGGATCGTCGGGGAGGCCGGCGCGGGCCTCGCGCGCTACGACGGCGCGATCGCGTGCGCGACCGACGACGGCGCCGGTGCGGACGTTCCCGCCACGGCAGCGGGAGCCGGACGGTGGACGGTCCCGGTCGGCTGGGGCGAGCAGGTGCGCTGCACGATCACGAACGTCCGGCTCCCGGACCCGCCGCCTTCCCCGTCGAGCCCCGCGGGCCGCTGCTTGTCGCCCACGGTGACCGCCGTGGAGCGCTCGTCGGGACCGGGCGGAACGGCGGTGACGATCACGGGCACCGGGCTGCGGTGCGCGACCGGCGTGCTGTTCGGCGAGACGCCGGCGCTCGGGTTCGTGGTCGACGGCCATACGCAGATCACGGCCCGCGCGCCGCTGCACCCGCCGGCCACCGTCGATGTGCGCGTGCTCGGCCCGGCCGGGCCGAGCCCGATCGCTCCGGGCGCGCGCTTCTCGTTCGTGCCCGCCGCGCCGGCTGCGGACGACCCTTCGACCAGCGCGCAGATGCTCTTGTGCGCGCGCATGCCCAGCCTCACCGGCCATCGCCTCCGCTCCGCCCGCCGGGTGCTGCGGCGCGAGGGCTGCCGGATGCGACCGGCGGTTCGTGGCAAGGGGCCCCGCCGGGGCCACCGCCGGATCACCGACCAGACCCCCGCTGCGGGCACGCCGCTGCGCGTCGGCGACCCGCCGCCCACCGTCCGCTTCCGGTGAGCGCGCCCGGCCTAGCCGCGCGGAGCGCGGAGGTGGATGACGTTGATCGCGAGGATCGCCGCCCAGGCGACGATCGTCGCCACCGTCCCGCCGAACGCGCCCAGGTCGCGGGCGACGAGCGCGAAGACGACGCCGAGGCCGATCGAGCCCAGGGCGACGGTGACCTGGACCGCCGCGCGCGGGACGGTGAGGCGATCGCGGGAGGCGAGGCGGCGGTCGATGCGGGCGTCCAGCTCCGCCAGGAGCGAGCCGCGCACCGCGTCGGCGTACTCGACTCCGAGCTCGTCGTCGGCGGCGAGCGTCGCGCCGAGCTCCGGGCGCTCGTCGGTGGTCCGGGTGGTCATGCGGGCACCTCCTGGTGCACGGGGTGGGCGGCGCGGCGACCCCAGAGGCGGTCGCCCAGGAGCGTGAGGCTCGCGGGGGCCAGCACGAGCCGCACGAGCGTGACGTCGACGAGGATCGCCGCCGCGAGCCCGATGCCCGACATCTTGATCGTCGAGTCCGGGTCCGTGGCGAAGCCGAGGAACACGACGATCATGATCGCTCCGGCCGCCGCGATCGTCCGCCGGGTGCGCGCGGTCGCGACGGCGACCGCGGGCGGGACGTGGCCCAGCCGCCGCCACTCCTCCCGCACGCGCGCGAGCAGGAAGACGTTGTAGTCGGTCGACAGGCCGAACAGGATCGCGAACATGAACAGCGGCACGTAGGCGACGACGGGCTGGACCTCCACGCCGATCAGCGCGGCGCCCGCCGCGGTCTGGAACAGCACGTGCACGATGCCGTAGGCCGCCGCGATCGACACGAGGTTGAACGCCGCCGACAGCGCCGCGATCTTCAGCGAGCGGAAGGTCAGGCTCAGGAGGATCAGCGAGAGGCCCACGACGACGAGGGCGAAGACCGGCAGCCGCTCGCTGATGCGCTGCGCCTCGTCGACGAGCCGCGCGGTGTAGCCGCCGACGAGCGCGGTCGCGTCCGCGCGGCCGATCGCCGCGGGGATCGTCTCGTCGCGCAGGCGGTCGACGAGGCTCGCGGTGCGCTCGTCCTGCGGCGCCGTTGCCGGGTACACGGTGAGCAGCGCGGCGTCGACCCGCTCGTCGAGGACCGGCTCACCGACCGAGGCGACGCCGGACGCGTCCGCGACGGCGGCGCGGACGTCGTCGGCGGCCCGGACCACGTCGCCGCCGGCTCCCGCGTCGACGGCGACGACGAGCGGCCCGTTGAAGCCGGGGCCGAACGCCGCGGCGACGCGGTCGTAGGCCCGGCGCTGGGTCTGGTCGGCCGCGAGGTTGCCGTCGTCGGGCTGGCCGATGGTCAGCCCGAGGGCGGGCAGGCAGAGCGCGACCGCGACCACGAGGCCGACCGCGAGCGCGACGCGGGGCCGGCGAACCGCCCACCCGCCGCGCGCGGCCGCGGCGTCGCTCACCTGCTCGCTGGCGAGATCGCGTGCCGTCGGCTCGCGGCGCGGGCCGTCCGCCGGTTCGTCGCGCGGATCGCGCGTGGGCGCGCCCGAATCCGCCGCCCGCCCGCCGCCCGGGTCACGCGCGAGCGAGCGCGCCCGTTCGCTCCGCGGCAGCATCTTGCGGCCGGCGGCCGCGAACAGCGGCGGCAGGACCAGGACGGCGACGAGCGAGGTGACGAGCACCATCGCGCCCGCGGCGACTCCGACCTTGCCCACGAACGGGATGCCGGTGACGAGCAGGCCGCTGATCGACACCAGCACGATCGCCGCCGCGGTAACGGCCGAGTGGCCCGCGGTCGCGTTCGTGCGCACGGCGGCGTCCGCCGGGGCCCGCCCCGCCCGCAGCTCCTCCTGGTGGCGCGACGCGCTCAGCAGCGCGTAGTCGATGCCCGCCCCGATCCCGAGCATCGCCGCCATCGTGGGCGCGAGCGTGGGGACGTCCAGGCCGGTGGCGGCGAGCCCCAACAGCCCGAAGCCGGCGCCGACGCCGAGGAACGCGGCCAGCAGCGAGGCGGCCGCGGCGCGCGGCGAGCGCAGCACGACGAGCATCAGCCCCAGCGCCAGGAGCACGCCGGCGATCTCGCCGACGGGGACCTGCGCCTCGTCACCGGCATCGACGATCGGCCCCGACATGGCGACGGCCACACCCGCGCCGGCCAGCGGCTCGGTCGCCCGCTCGAGGCGCTCGCGCGGATCGGCGCCCAGCTCGTCGGCGGTCTCGTCGTAGCTCACGGTGGCGAACGCCGTGCGCCCGTCCGCGGAGACGTGGCCGGCGGACAGCGGTCCCGCGACGGCGCTGACGTGCGGCTGGCCGGCGACCCGCTTCATCGCGGCGTCGATCGCCTTGGCGCGGTCGACCGCGCCCAGCGTCCCGTCCGAGGCGCTCAGCACGACGGTGGCGTGGTCGCCGTCCTGGGCGGGGAAGCGCTCGGCGATCAGATCCTGGGCCCTCTGCGACTCGAGGCCGGGGACGGTGAAGTCGTCGACGTAGGCGCCGCCGGCCGCCGTCGCGCCGGCGATCCCGGCGACCAGAGCCACGACGAGCACCGCGATCGACGCTCGTGGCCGGCGCGTGGTCAGCGCTGCGAGACGACGTAGGCACGCGGTCACGAGCGGCACCATAACAGACTCAGTCTGAATTCATACTCCGTCCATGTTTGGATTCTGACGCGATACCCTGGCCGCGTGGGACTCCGTGAACGCAAGCGGCGCAAGACCGTGGCGACCATCCACGGCGCGGCCATGCGGCTGTTCGCCGAGCGCGGCTACCACGACGTGACCGTCACGCAGATCGCCGAGGCGGCCGAGGTCAGCCGGGCGACCGTCTTCGCCTACTTCGGCTCCAAGGAGGAGGTCGTGTTCGGCGAGGGGGCGGAGGCGGCCGAGCGCCTGCGGGAGGCCCTGGCCGACGCCGGCCCGGGAACATCCGTCGTCGTCACCGTCGTGCGCTCCTGGGTG
>JANJUA010000319.1 GCA_024710825.1 Solirubrobacteraceae bacterium | reverse complement strand
CCGCGCTCGATCATCGATCGCCCGCCGTCGGCGGAGCTGCGCCCGGACCAGCGCGACCAGGACTCGCTGCCGCCGTACGAGGTGCTCGACCGCATCCGGGAGGGCTACGTCGAGCGCGACCTCGGCTGCGAGGAGCTCGTCGCCGGGGGCCTGCCGCCGGAGGATGTCGACCGGGTGCTGCGCCTGGTGGACCTCGCCGAGTACAAGCGGCGCCAAGCGCCCCCCGGGATCAAGATCACCACGCGCGCCTTCGGCCGCGACCGCCGCATGCCGATCACCAACCGCTACCGCGGCTAGCCCGGCGCGCGGGCGTGTGGCGGATCGACGCCGCGCAGCGGCGCGGATCCGCCACCGCTGCCGTCAGCTCGGCAGCGGGCGGACGGCGATCGTCATGCGCGACACGGCGCACAGACGGCCGTCGTCGTCGGTGAACTCGACGTCCCAGACCCATGTGGTGCGGCCTCGATGGCGGCGGATCGCCTTGGCGTGGACGGTGCCCTCCAGGATCGGGCGCAGGAAGCTCGTGTTGTTCGCCATGCCCTGGGCGGCGTTGCCGTCGGCGTAGACGCCGCGGACGGTCGCCAGCGACGTCAGCGCCTCGGCGACGGCGGCGTAGATCCCGCCGTGGACGAGGCCCATCGGCTGCTTGACGGCGTCGCGGACGCGGACCTGCGCGGTGGCGACCTCGTCGTCCAGATCGAGTATCTCGAGGCCGTAGAGATGATCGAAGGTCTCCTCGTACGGGATCAGGCGCGGGGCGTCCATGGCGGCGGCAGGTTACCGGTCGGGAGCGCACGTGAGTTCCGATACCTTCCTGCGCCGATGAGCCCCGTCGACGACCTGAGCCCCGATCAGCGTGCGGTGCTCGCGCTGCTGCTCCAGCAGGCCAAGCGCTACGACGATCTCGGCAGGCTGCTGCGCATCGACGCCGCCTCGGTGCGCGCCCGGGCGATCGGGGCACTCGAGGCGCTCGCGCCGCCGGACGTCGAGATCCCGGCCGGTCGCCGCGCGGAGCTGAGCGACTGGCTGCTCGGGCAGCAGGACCCGGCGGAGACGACGCAGACGCTCGAGCACCTGGCCGGCTCCCCCACCGCCCGCGACTGGGCGACGGGCGCGTCGGCGGCGCTCCGCGAGGGCGGCTTCGCGCCCGATGCGCTTCCCGACGTCCCGCCCGCGCCGGCTCCCGATCCCGCGGCGGAGGCCGGGGCGACGGCGGCGGCCGAGCCCTCGGCACGGACCGAGCCCGCCACGGGAGCGGGCGCCTCCCCGGCGGTCGACGCCACGGCCGAGACCGGCGCCGCGGCCGGCGACGGCGAGGCCGAGACCCGCCTCCCCGGGTTCGCGCCGGAAAGCTCGCAGCGCCCGCCCAGCTCACGCATCGGCGGCGCGCTGCTGATCGCCGGGATCGTCATCGTCTTGGCCGCCGCGCTCGTGTGGGCGCTGACCGACGACGACGGCGACGCCGAGAGCCCAACCGTCGCGGCCACGCAGACGACCACCGCGGCCGCCGACCCCGAGATCGTCGCCCAGATCAACCTCCGCGCGCCCGGCGGCGGCGAGGCGCTCGGCGTCGCGAACGTCCTCGCCCAGGGCGACCAGCGCGCCGTCGCGATCCAGGGCCAGGACCTCCGGCGCAACACCAAGGACGACGCCTACGCCGTCTGGCTCGCCGGCGGCCCCGGCGGCGCGGCGACCAGGCTCGGCTTCGCCCCCGCGGTGGGCCGCAACGGCCGCCTCGAAGGCGCCAGCGCCCTGCCCGAGGACGCCGCCGACTACCGCCGCCTCGTCATCTCCCTCGAGAGCGACACGGACCCGCAGAAGCCGACCACCGTCGTGCTCACGGGCAAGCTCGACCTCGGCTGACCGCCGGCTCGCGCGCGACGGGGCGCCGGCGGCGGCCTCCGCGCTCAGCCGCCCGCCAGCTCGCGCTCGACCGCGTCGAGCGCGGCTCGCAGCTGCCGGCGGCCGCTGCGGCCCGCGAGAAAGCCTCCGAGCCGGTTCGTCCCCCGCAGCCGCTGCCGCAGCTCCAGCTCCAGCGACGTCCGCCCCCCGTCCGCGGGGGCCAGCCGCACCTCCGTCTCGCTCGCCGTGAACACCGCCGCGAACGGCGTGTCCTCGACCTCCAGCGCCCACACCCGCCGGCGCATCCGGTCCTCGAGGATCACCACCTGGTCGGCGCGCACCTCCCGCCCCCGCCTGCTCTCCAGCACGAGCGTGAACCCCCGCCCCGTCACGCCCTCGACGCGCACCGCCCGCGGCCACCAGCGAGGAAGCTGCCGCGGGTCGCCCACGAGCGCCCACACCGCCTGCGGAGCCGCCGCCACCGTCCGGCTGACGCACGCCGACGGCATCGGCCCGCCCGCCTCCTACTCCGCTTCGTCGCGCAGCAGCGCGTGCACCGGGTAGGGCTCCAGCAGCGAGCGCCCATCCAGGAACGCCAGCTCCAGGAGGAAGCCGCAGGCGACGACGTCGCCGCCGGCCTCCTCCACCAGCCGGCACAGAGCGGCGGCGGTCCCGCCCGTCGCCAGCAGGTCGTCGTGCACGAGCACCTGCGCCCCCGGGCCGAGCGAGTCCGTGTGCACCTCGAGCCGATCGACCCCGTACTCGAGCTCGTACTCGACGCTGACCGTCTCCCGCGGCAGCTTGCCCGGCTTGCGCGCCAGCACGAAGCCCGCCCCGAGCGCGGAGGCGATCGCCGGACCGAAGAGGAAGCCCCGCGCCTCCGCGGCGAGCACGTGGTCGGGCCGGAACGGGCGCCCGAGCTCGACCAGCCCGTCGACGGCCGCGCGGAACGCGTCCGGAGAGGCCAGCACCGGCGTGATGTCCCGGAAGCCGACACCGGGGTTGGGAAAGTCCGCCACGTCGCGGACGAGAGCTCGCAGCTCGGCCGTGGTCATCCGACGATCGTGCGCAGGTCGCGGACGAGAAGCAGGTGCTTGAGGTGGCTCGTCACGGCGGCCAGGTTCTCCAGCGCCTCGACGGCCTCCTTGCGGCGCTGCGGATTGCGCGAGCGCAGCGCGGGCGCGAGGATCTGCTGGAGCAGCGCCGCCTCGCGGTCGGCGGAGGAGCGGAACACGCGCAGGTTGCGTCCTCCGACCCCGTAGCGCGCCAGCTCCGCCACGGCGCGGACGATCTCGCGCTCCGTCTCGTCGTAGTACTTCACGCCCGCGCGGTTCTCGCTCTTGATGACGCCGTACTCCTCGAGCTCGCGCACCAGCGCCGGGTCGGCGCGCGTCTCCTCCACGACGTCGTCGAGCGAGTACAGCGGCCCCCGCTCGCTCACGCTCACCGACGGCCGCCGCGCGGCGCGCCGCCCGTCCCCCGCGGTCGCGGCCACCGGAGCCGCGTCGGCGGCCCGGCCGGAGGCCAGCTCCTGGCGGATGACCCGCAGCGGCAGGAACTCGTCGCGCTGCAGGCGCAGGATCGTGCGCAGGCGCTGCACGTCGGAGGGGCTGTAGAGCCGGTAGCCGCCGGGCGTGCGGCGCGGCATCAGCAGCTTCTGGTCCTCGAGGTACCGGATCTTCGAGATCGAGATGTCCGGGAACTCCTGCTTGAGCGCCTTCGTCACGGCGCCGATCGTCATCGACTTCTCGCGCGGCGGAGCGGACTCCTCGACCGGCAGCTCGATCTCCGGGTGATCGGCCACGGTCACCGCTGGAGGAAGGTCAGCTTGTACTTGCCGATCTGGAGCTCGTCGCCGTCCTCGAGCCGATGCGACTCGATCCGCCGCCGGTTGACGTAGGAGCCGTTCAGCGAGCCGAGGTCGTCCAGGTACAGGTCGCCGCCGCGCCGTACGAGCAGCGCATGGTCGCGCGAGACGGTCACGTCGTCGAGGAAGATGTCCGAGTCGGGCCGGCGGCCGATCGTCATGCGATCGCGGTCCAGCGGGAACGACTCGCCGGTGCGCCCGCCGCCGGAGCGGATGACGACGACCGGGCCCTCGGAGGAGGCCTCCTCCAGGTCGACCGGGATCAGCTCACCGGTCTCGCCCACGCGGTAGGTCGCGGTGACCGGGTCCGACTGCTCCCCGCCGGGCCGGTCCTGGGCGCCGAGGAACGCCCCGCACCTCTGGCAGTAGTTCGCTCCGTCGGCGTTGACGAAGCCGCACTCGGGGCAGTGCAGCGCCACCTTACGAGGTGGGCTCTTCGCCCGTCCGTCCGGCCAGGATGTCCGTGAGCCTGCGGACGTCGTCGCCGGTGATGACGTCCTCCCCACCCTCGTGCCTCTTGCGCAGGCGGTTCACGAGCTCCGCGCGCAGGATGTCGATCTTGCCGTGCAGGATCCGCCGCTTGTACGAGATGTCGACCTCCTCCTCCGTGAGCTTCTGGATGAGGTCCTTCAGCTCTTGGTCGGAGAGCGAGCCGAGATCGGGGAACGTGTCCATGCGGTGACTCCTACTGACAAGCCGACGACGAGAGTGGCCGAGGGCGGGAGCATAGCCCATCCCACCATAACGTCAAGTTGAGATTGAGGGTTCGCGGAGCTGACGTACGGCGGAGCGACCGTAGAGCACGGTGGCCCAGATCGCCAGCACCAGGCCGACCACGAGCAGGACGGCGGCGAGATCCTCGACGCCGCACAGCGCCAGGAAGACGCCCGCCATGAGCGGCCACACCGACCAGCGCCCGGGCCAGTTGATCTTGAGCTCCACCCCGTGACGGATCGCGTACTGGCCGAAGACGAGCATGAGCGCCTCCCGTGCGGCGAGCACCGCGATCGCCCACCGGGGCAGCAGCGAGAAGTGCCAGCAGACGACGACCCCGGCGAGCACGATCAGCCGGTCCACCACGGGGTCCATGAGCGCGCCGAGCCGGCTGTACTGGCCGGTGACCCGCGCCGCTATGCCGTCCGCGTAGTCGCCCCAGGTCACGATCGCGAAGATCACCGCCGGCAGCGCGTCCGTGCCCGTCTCGGAGGAGAGCGCCAGCACGAGGAAGACCGGGACGAGCGCGAGCCGGACGTAGCCGATCGCGTTCGGGATCGTCCAGGGGCGCAACGGCGCGCCGGCCTGGGTCTCCGGCGGCGGCGGGCCCGAGCGGTCCAGGCCGCTCAGGCGCCGGAAGGTCAGGGGAGGTCGGTCCACAGCGCGACCGCGGAGTCCGCGCCGCCGTCGAGCGACACGCCTGCCTCGTGGGACCGCAGCCCGCGCCGCACCTGCGCCTCCGCGACGCCCGACTCCAGCGAGCGCTTGCCGACCGTCAGGCGCAGCGGGCAGCCGAGCAGCTCCGCGTCGGCGAACTTCTCGCCGGGGCGCAGCGGGCGGTCGTCGAGCAGCACCGACAGCCCGCGGGCCTCGATCTCGCTGCCCAGCCGCTCCGCGGCCGCCAGCTCCTCCTCGCCGCCGAGCGCGACGACGTGGACGTCCCACGGCGCCTGCGCGCGGGGCCACGAGATCCCCTGCTCGTCGGCGGACTGCTCGATCGCGGCGGCGACGATCCGCGCCGGGCCGATCCCGTAGCTGCCCATGTGGACGAGCTGCTCGGTGCCGCTCTCGTCCAGGTAGCGGGCGCCGAGCGGCTCCGAGTAGCGGGTGCCGAGCTTGAAGATGTTGCCGACCTCGATCGCCGGCTCGATCGCGATCGCGTGGCCGCCCACGGTGTCACCGACCTCCACGGTGCGGACGTCGACCCGTTCGCCGCCCTCGACGTCCACGACGACGTGCAGGTCGGGCCTGTTGGCCCCGGTCACGTAGCGGCCGGGCACGACGGCGGCGTCGAACAGCGACGGGAGCTCCGGATGCGGCCCGAGGAAGCCGCCCGGGCCGCGGAGCTCGTCGGCGTGCGCCGGGCGGAACGGCTCGCCGAGCGTGTTGGCGAGCTTGACCTCGTTGAGGCGGTGGTCGCCGCGGACGAAGACCATGAGCAGCCCGCGCGACTCGGTGACCACCGGGAACGCCTTCAGCAGGTTCCCCTCCCGGACG
>JANJUA010000309.1 GCA_024710825.1 Solirubrobacteraceae bacterium | reverse complement strand
ACGCCCAGGGCCTATGGGACGACACGGTGGTCATCTTCACCTCCGACCACGGCGAGATGAACGGCGCGCACCGACTGAGCCAGAAGGGCGCGATCCACTTCGACGAGGCCACCGTCGTGAACATGACCGCGGTCACTCCGGGCGGCCCCCCAGGGCGTGCGAACCTCGGCCGTCGGCTCGCACCTCGATCTGGCGCCGACCGTCCTCGCCCTCGCCGGAGTGGATGCCGACGAGCGCGCGAGGCGCTACCCCGACCTGGCCGGCCGCGACCTGTCCGGCGTGTTCGCCGATCCCGGCGAGCACGCCCCGCGCGGCAGCACCGAGCGGCCCGGCGACGGCGCCCTGATCACCTGGGACGGCCTGAACATGCTCGATCCCGAGTGGGCGATCCAGGGCGCGTTGCGCCTTCTCGTCGATCTCCCGTCGGACCCCGAGCTGCGCGCGGCCCGGATGCGCGAGGTCGGCGAGACCTACGGTGCGCCGGACTTCACCAAGCGAACCTTCTTCCGGGCCGTCGTCGACGGACGCTACAAGCTCGTGCGCTGGTTCAGCCCCACCGAGTACGAGGCGCCGCGCGACGTCGAGGAGCTCTACGCGCGCTCGGACGTCACGGTGCACGACCTCGTCGCGGACCCTGGCGAGCTTGAGAACATCGGGCACCCGGACCACCCGCGGTACGACGGCGAGCTCGTCGCCCGCCTGTTGGCCAAGCTCAACGCGCTCATCGAACGCGAGCTCGTCACCGACGAATGCCCCTTCGACTTCGACATGTTCGGCACACGCGACGTCACCTATCGCGACGCTGCCGACTAGTAGCGGCCCGAGACGTCCCGCGCGAGGCCGGCGAGCGGGCCATGCCGCCGGCCGATGCGCCACCAGCTGGGGAACCACCCGGCGGGGTAGCGTCGGACCTCGAGCACAGCACCGCCGCCGAGGTCCCCGGACGTCAGGGTTCGATCGTGTCCGAGCAGCCCAGGAGCTACGACTACATCGCCGTGGGAGCCGGGTCGGCAGGGGCGATCGTGGCCACCCGCCTCTCGGAGGACCCTTGCACCAGCGTCTTGCCATCGAGGCGGGCCCCGAACGCCGACGGCGGAACCACCGCCCTACAGCCGCGTCCTTCCAGCCGCTGCCACTGACCCCCGGCGACACTTGAGAACCTGCTCGACGAGGGGGCAGAGAGCGTGCAGCTGGACTACAAGGGCGCACGCGACATGTCCGCGCGCCTGGAAATCGTCGAGCTGTGGCGGGTGTGCCATGGTGAGCCGTTGCCCGCGCGGCCGTTGCCGCGGACTCCTACAGAAAGATCTCCCTAGTGAAACTCCTCCCGTTCCGCTGGTGCCTGCCTGTCTGGGGTACCGCCGCGCTCGCGCTGGCACCGGCCAGCGTCGCCGTCGCGGATCAGCCACCAGTCGAACCCGAGAGTCCGCAGAAGGCGACGCTGACGTACAAGAACTGGACCTTCACGCTGCATGCAGCCGACGGCGGCACATCGCCGATCGGCATCGCGGTCCGCCACAACCAGGCCGGCCTCGAAACGGTGCTGCGTCCGGACCGCGATCTAGATTGCCCGGACGCCGGCGGGATCGCCGTCGGGTGCCAGTCGGTCGTCGCGCTTCCGCTGGCAGATTCGTTGCGGCGCAACGGGATGATCGTGCACGCGGCGACGCCGGATGAGTTCCATCCGCCCGAGGTCGTCGCGGTGCTCAACACCGGTGGAGCCAGCGGTTCGTTCTCGGCGGTGGGGTACTGGCGCGGCCAGGACGGGCCGTGGCAGCACCGGACGCTCGACAGCGGCTCCACGGCGATCATCACCGACGGGAAGGGCCGCCTTCGCGTCGGCGACCCGAGGTGGGAGTCTCTCGACTGGTCGCGCGCCGCGCGGCACCCCTACCAGGCGTGGTACCGGTTCGCCCCGCACGGACGCGCCGGCGGATTCGAGCCTGCCTCGCGCAAGCGCGACCACCGCGTGGAGCTCAGGCGCGCCACCAGGTCCCTCCAGCGGCTGAGGCGGTCCAAGGGCGCTCAGGCTCGTGAGGCTCAGCGTTCGGCGCGCGCGGTGATCGTCGCGCACCGCAAGGCCCTGGGGCAGACCAGGCAGGTCTCCCGGGAGCGTCAGAGCTATCGTCGGATGTATGGTGCGGCGAGCCTGAAGCGGTTGGACCGCGGGCTCAGGCGCGTCGTCCGCGCGCGCTCGTAGCGTCGCTGCGCCCTCCGCCGTGTCACGACGCGGAGGGCGCAGCGTGCGACGTTGGAACTCGGCGGTGCTGCTCGCCATCCGGTGCTCCTCCGTCCGCGCCGGATCACGTGACGAAGACCCGTGGTTCTTCGCAGGAACAACCACCCCGGAAGCCGCCTCTCGCACCAGGCGACTTTCGTCGCTATGGGACGTTTCCGCGGAAGCGCTTCGTCGCTGGTCAGAGCTTCGCCGTGAACCCAAAGCCGACCCTCGTACCTCGTAGTGAACGAGAAAAGGCCCGCATTTACGGGCCTTTTCTTTCATCGGGGAGACAGGATTTGAACCTGCGACCGCCCGGCCCCCGGCCGGACGGACCGGGTTTGGGTGAGTGGTGGCTCGGCTTATACAAGCCAAATGCGTGATGCTCAGTGCGGCTCGGTTGCTCTCAGATTGGACCCCGAATTGGACCCCAGCCTCGTTCGGTTGGGGCGCGTGCAGGGAGCCGGCGACAGCGACGGCCGCTGGTCGACCTGACCCGACACGGCCCACGGAAAAGGCGAGCCGTTCTGCGAATGAGGGTTCGGATCCACGCCGCGAATAGAGTGCTCAGCGATGCTCCA
>JANJUA010000308.1 GCA_024710825.1 Solirubrobacteraceae bacterium | reverse complement strand
CGCGCGCCGCCACGGCCCGGTCCTCCTCCGAGCGCCCCAGCTCGCGCTCGGCGGTCGCCAGGTGCTCGTCGGCCTGCGCACGGCGGGCGCGCGACTCCACGCGCCGCTGCCCGGCCGCGGCCGCGGACCGCCGGCGGGCGGCGAGGAGCGCCAGCGCCAGCAGCAGGACGACGACCACCACGATGACGACGATCAGCCAGGTTTCCATGGCTCGCTGCTACCCGTTTCGTTTCCTTCGGACGCCGGCGGGTAGCCGACCGTCATGGCCGACGTCGACATCGACACCGCGCTCGGCTGGCGCGGACGGACGGTCCGCGACCGCGACGGCGAGAAGATCGGCACGTTCGGCGACGTCTTCCTCGACGAGCGCGACCGCCCCGCATGGGCGAGCGTGCGGACCGGGCTCTTCGGTCGGCGCGAGTCCTGCGTCCCGCTCGACGAGGCGACGGAGGTGGACGGCGACGTGCGCCTCCCGTATCCGGCGGAGCTGGTCAAGGAGGCGCCGCAGGTCGATCCCGACGTCGCGCTCGAGCCTGACGAGGAGGATCGGCTCCACGCCCACTACGGGCGCGACGCCGTCCCCGCCGACGTGGAGATGGTCCGCTCCGAGGAGGAGGTCTCCCTCGGGCCGGTCGAGCGGCGGCCCACCGAGCGCGTCCGGCTGCGCAAGGTCACCGTGACCGAGGACGTCACCCAGCGGATCCCGGTGCGGCGCGAGGTGGTGCAGCTCGAGCACGAGCCGCCGCCCGAGGGCGAGATCGAGTCGGCGCAGGACGCCGGCGAGGCGCCCCCCGAGAACCGGTAGCGCAGACGCGCCCGCTGGGTTTCGCCCGGGTCGCGGCGGACAACCGGGGAGCACAGGGCGCACCCGCGCCTCCGATCTCACCGGAGGACAGATGCCCGATCTCGAGACCCACCAGGACCTCACCGGCCGAACCCTGCTCGACCGCGACGGCGAGAAGCTGGGCAAGGTCGACGAGCTCTACGTCGACCAGGAGGGCGGCCAGCCGGAATGGGCGCTGGTGCACTCCGGCCTGTTCGGGACGAAGCGGACGTTCGTGCCGCTGCGCGGCGCCCGCGACGACGGCGACGACGTGCGTCTGCCGATCGAGAAGGCCAGCATGAAGGACGCCCCCCACGTCGATCCCGACGGCGCCCTCACCGAGGACGAGGAGCGCATGCTCTTCGAGCACTACGGCGTGCCGTACACGAGCGAGGGGACCACGACGGCGACCGGCGCGCCCGGCACCGGCGACGACGCCCGCGTCGATCGCGAGCGCGGGTCCGCAACCGCCGCGGCCGCGGGATCGGCATCCGGCCACTCGACCGACGACGCGATGACGCGCTCGGAGGAGGAGCTGCGGGTCGGCACGGAGCGCGTCGAGCGCGGCCGCGCCCGCCTGCGCAAGTACGTGGTCACCGAGGAGGTCGAGCGCACGGTCCCGGTGCGGCGCGAGGAGGTGCGCGTCGAGCGCGAGCCGATCACCGACGAGAACGTCGGCCGCGCCACGGGCGGCCCGGACATCTCCGAGGACGACCACGAAGTCGTCCTGCACGAGGAGCGGCCGGTGGTCGACAAGCGCACGGTGCCGAAGGAGCGCGTCCGCATGACCACCGACACGGTGACCGACGAGGAGACCGTCTCGGACGAGGTGCGCAAGGAGCGCATCGAGACCGACGACGAGGGCAGGCGCTAGCAGCGCCCGCCCTCGCTGGCCGTCCCAGCCGTTCGGAACGTCCCTAGCGCCGGACTCGGTCGGACCGCGACCGCGCCCGCTGGCACTGGTCGCCGCCGGCGAGCGTCGTCGCCGGGGCGACCGCGCGGTAGCGGCCCGCCGCCCGGCGGCCGGGGATGCTGTAGCGGCCGTTCGCGTTGGTCAGATCGCGCGCCACCGTGCGCCAGCGCCCGCGGGCGCGGCGCTGCACGTTGATCCGCACGCTGCTCGCGCACTTCGCGAAGCCGTCGGTCGCGGTGACCGTGCCGCGCGCCCGCCGCCGGTTCATCGCCAGCGAGATCCGCCGATCGTGCGACACCGCGAACGGCTGCGGGCTCGTGCCCGTGCCGCCCGGCGTCGTCACCGTCACGTTGCCCGCGCCGGCGCCGGCCGGGACGGTCGCGGTGATCGACGTGGGCGAGGCGACGGAGAACGTCGCCGCCGGGGTCCCGGCGAAGCTGACCGCGGTGGCGCCCGTCAGGTTCGTGCCGGCGATCGTGACGCTGTCGCCGACCTCGCCGCTGCCGGGCGCGACCGACGTCACCGTGGGCGCCGGGCTGGCCTGGAACGCGGTGGCGGTGCTGGTGGTTCCGTTCGGCGTCGTGACCGAGATCGGTCCGGTGGTGGCGCCCGCCGGGACGACGGCCGTGACCTGCGTGGGCGAGACGACCGCGAACGACGCCGCCGGGGTGCCGCCGAACGAGACGGCGCTCGTGCCGGTCAGGTTCGTGCCGGTGAGGACGACCGTCGTGCCGGGAGGACCGGTGAGCGGCGCGAACGAGCCGAGCGTCGGCCCGTTCGTCGTGACGTCCAGGCTCCAGCCGCCGACGATCGCGCCGGTGTCGCCCGCGGCGTCGTCGAAGACGAACAGGCGCCACTGGCCGTTGGGCACGGTGCCGTTGAAGATCGACAGCGCCGCACCGTACGGGCCGGGCGGCGCTGGGGCCGGACCGGTGAACGCGCCGAGGCTCGTCGGCCGGAAGGTGCCCGAGACGATCGGCGTCGGCACCGCGAGCGGCGCCGAGTCGGCGAAGGTGAGGTTCACGTTCGTGATGTCGGTGGAGCCGCCCACGTCGGCCAGCAGCACCACGGTCTGACCCGACGGGCCGACGAGCAGGATCTCCATGTCCGCCGGCCACGTGTGGCGCACCCCGGTCAGCGTGGCGGTGACGTTCGTGACGGCGCCGGTCATGCCGGACACGGTGATCGGGGACGGATACGGGTTGGCGGGCCCCGGGCCGGTGCCGGTGCCCGGGATGGTCACCGGGGCGGGGGCGCTGAACACCTGCGCGTGCGCCGAGGAGGCGAGCCCCAGCAGCGCGATCGCGAGCACCGCGAGCGCGGTGCCCATCCGCGAAGTCCGTGTCGACCCTGCGCGACGACCATGCATGCCTGCCCCCTGTCGGCGTGTCCGGTCGCCATTCTGCCCAGCTTCGGCGGCTCAGATCAAGGGATCGCCCGGCGGAGGTCCTCGACGAGGTCGGCCGGCGCCTCCACCCCGCATGACAGCCGCACGAGGTCGGCGGGCACCGCCGCGTCCGATCCCTCGACGGACTGGTGCGTCATCGCCTGCGGGACCTCGATCAGCGACTCGACGCCGCCGAGGGACTCCGCCAGGGTGAACAGGCGGGTGCGCTCGGCGATGCCGACCGCGTCGGGATGGCGGAAGCTGACCATCCCGGAGAAGCCGGGCCAGCGCACGTCGCTGACCCCGGGGGTCCCGTTCAGCAGCTCCACCACCGCCCGCGCGCTCTCGGCATGAGCGGCCATCCGCAGGTGCAGCGTCCGCAGCCCGCGGTGCACGAGGAAGGCGTCCAGCGGCGCGGGCACCGCGCCGACGGCGTTCTGCACGAAGCGCAGCCCCTCCACCAGCGCGTCGTCGGTGGCGATCGCGGCGCCGCCGACCACGTCCGAGTGCCCACCCAGGTACTTCGTGGTCGAGTGCACGACCACGTCCGCGCCGAGCTCCAGCGGGCGCTGGTTGACGGGGGTGGCGAACGTGCTGTCGACGGCGACGAGCGCGCCGCGGCGGCGCGCCACCACCTCGGGGACGTCCACGACGTTGAGCAACGGGTTGGTCGGCGTCTCGACCCACACGAGCTTCGTGTCGTCGGTGATCGCGCGCTCGAGCGCGTCGAGGTCGGTCTGGTCGACGAGGTCGTAGCGCAGGCCCCAGCGCGCGAGCACCTTGTCCACGAGCCGGTAGGTCCCGCCGTATAGGTCGGCGGGCAGGACGACGTGGTCGCCGGCCGCGCAGACGTGGGTGATGACGGCGTGGGCCGCCGCCATGCCGCTGGAGAACGCGACCGCGCGGCCGCCGTCCAGCTCGCCCAGCGCCCGCTCCAGCGCGGTCCGCGTCGGGTTCGCCGAGCGCGCGTAGTCGTAGTCCTCGACGAACTCCCCGACGGCGGGCTGCGCGAACGTCGAGGTCTGGTGGATGGCGGGGATGACCGAGCGATAGGTCGGATCCGGGTCGAGCCCGGCGTGGACGGCCCGCGTGGCGAAGTCCATCAGCGCGCCAGCGCCTCGAGGAGGTCGGCGCGGGAGACGATCCCGGCCGGGCGCCCGCCGTCGAGGACGAGCAGCGCCTGACGCTCGCCGACGAGCAGCTCGACGGCGTCGCCGACCGGATCGGTCGCGCTCACCGCCGGCAGCGGCGCCTCCATGACGTCCACCACCTGCGCGTCGAGCAGCCGCGCGTCGCTGACTGCGTGCGCCAGCAGGCCGCGCTCGGCGATCGAGCCGACGACGGCCTGGTCGTCGTGCGCGGAGACGACCGGAAGCTGCGACACGCGGTGCTCGTGCAGCAGCGCCACGGCGTCGCGCACGCGCTGGTGCGCGTGGACGGTCACCAGGGGCGGCACCTCGCTGCCCTCGCTGCGGCGCCGCAGCACATCGCCGACGGTGCGGTCGCCGGCGCGCTCGAGGAATCCGTGCTCGGTCATCCACGCGTCGCTGAAGACCCGACTGAGGTAGGAGCGCCCGCCGTCCGGGAGGATCACCGCGACGAGCGCCTGTGGGTCGTCGATGCCCTTGGCCACCTCGAGCGCCGCCCACAGCGCCATGCCGGACGACCCGCCCGCGAGGATGCCCTCCGTCATGGCGAGGCGCCGCGTGGTGAGGAAGGCGTCGCGGTCGGAGACGGTGACGTAGCGGTCGACGACCGACGGATCGAAGGTCTCGGGCCAGAAGTCCTCGCCGACCCCCTCCACGAGGTAGCCGCGAACCTCCTCGGGCGAGCGGGCCGAGTAGATCGAGCCCGCCGGGTCGGCGCCGACGACCTCGATCGCCGGGTTGCGCTCCTTGAGGTAGCGCCCCGTGCCGGTGATCGTGCCGCCCGTGCCGACGCCGGCGACGAGGTGCGTGATCGCCCCGCCGGTCTGCTCCCAGAGCTCGGGTCCGGTCGAGGCGTAGTGGGCCGCCGGGTTGGCGGGGTTGGCGTACTGGTTGGGCTGGAAGGCGCCGGGGATCTCCGCGGCCAGGCGCTCGGCGACGCGGTAGTAGGACTCGGGCGACTCGGGCGACACCTCGGTCGGCGTCACCACCACCTCGGCGCCGTAGGCGCGCAGGAGGTCGATCTTCTCCTGGCTCATCTTGTCCGGCATGACGGCGATGACGCGGTAGCCCTTGAGGCGCGCGGCGATGGCCAGGCCGGTGCCGGTGTTGCCGCTGGTCGGCTCGACGATCGTGCCGCCCGGCTGGAGGTGGCCGTCGCGCTCGGCGGCCTCGATGAGGCTCACGGCCGCGCGGTCCTTGATGGAGCCGCCCGGGTTGAGCTGCTCGACCTTTGCGACGAGCTGGGGAACGAGCCCCGCTCCGATGCGCCCGAGGCGGACGAGCGGGGTGTCGCCGATGGCGTCGAGGATCGACTCGCGGATGTCGCTGCGCAGGGCGGTGGCCATCCACACATTGTGACAGCTATGCGACGGAACCCGGCAGCTTCCGCAGGTCGTTCGGCAGATGCGCGAATTTTCGCCGATCCTTCGTCGGGGTATGCCATCATGGGCCCCATGCCGAACATCGCGCTGGACGACGTCGACCGCCGCCTGATCGCGCTGCTGGCCACCGACGCCCGCATGCCGAACAGCCGGCTGGCCGCCCGCGCCGGCGTCGCGCCCAGCACGGCGCACGCGCGCGTGCGGGCGCTTCACGAGCACGGGGTGATCCGGGGCTACCACGCCGACGTCGATCCCGCCGCGCTCGGGCGCCCGCTCCAGGCGATGGTGGCGATCCGGCTGTCGGTGCACTCGCGCGAGCAGATCGAGTCGTTCACCGACCACGTCCGTGCGCTGCCCGGCGTCCTGAGCATCTTCCACATGACCGGCGCGACCGACTATCTGCTGTGGGTGGCGATGGCCGGCGCCAACGACCTGCGCGAGTTCGTCGTCGAGCACCTCGCGAGCGACCCGGCCGTGGCGCACGCCGAGACGTCGCTGATCTACGAGCAGGTCCGGGGGCCCGGCGTCGCCGCGGCCGCGATCGCGATGGGTTGACTGCGCCCACCCGCGCGCCTACGGTCGCCTGGACGAGAGATCGAGAGGATCGCCATGTCGGCCACCACCACGAGCGCCGCCCCACCCGCCTACGCGAAGGGCTTCGAGACCCTCTCCGACGAGGTGGTCGTCGACCGTCTGCCGGTGTCCGGCGCGCTGCCGACATGGCTCGCCGGCTCGCTGCTGCGCACCGGCCCCGCGAAGTTCGAGGCGGGCGAGCGGCAGATGCGCCACTGGTTCGACGGCCTCGCCATGCTGCATCGCTTCACGTTCGCCGACGGCGCCGTCTCCTACGGCAACCGCTACCTGCGCGGCCGCACCGCGCACGCCGTCCTCGACGAGGGCCGCATCGCCTACCCCGAGTTCGCCACCGACCCGTGCCGGACGCTCTTCCGGCGTGTCCAGACGCTGTTCGCCCCCACGTTCGGCGACAACGCCAACGTGAACGTCATGCGCCTCGGCGAGCGCTTCGTGTCGATGACCGAGACGCCGATCTCCGTGCAGTTCGACCCCGACACGCTCGAGGCCGCGGGCGTGCCGTTCATGCCGCCGGGCCAGCTCACGACGGCGCACCCGCACCTGGACCGCGAGACGGGCGGGATGCTCAACTACGCCGCGAAGCTCGGGCCGCGCAACGAGTACCGCTTCTTCGCGCTGGGGCCGGACGACGCCGAGCCCCGCGTGCTCGCGCGCATCCCCACCAAGAACGTCGGCTACGTGCACTCCTTCGGCCTCACCGAGCGCTGGATCGTGCTCGCCGAGTTCCCGTGGGCGGTCAACCCGCTGCGGATGATCGCCTCGGGCCGCCCGTTCGTGGAGAACTTCCGCTGGGAGCCCGAGCGCGGCACGCGGTTCCTGCTCGTCGACCGCCGGACCGGCGCCCACGGCCCGACCTTCGCGACCGACCCGTTCTTCGCCTTCCACCACGTCAACGGCTACGACGACGGCGACGACCTGGTGCTCGACATCTCCACGTACGCGGACCCGTCGCTCGTCCAGGCGCTGTACCTCGACAACCTCCGCGCCGGCGGGCCGGTGCCGTCGTCGGAGCTGCGCCGCTTCCGCCTGTCGGCGGCGACGGGCGACGTCCGGCACGAGAGACTGGTCGCGGAGCCGTTCGAGCTGGGGCGCATCAACTACGGCCGCTGCAACGCGCGCCCGTACCGCTGCGCCTGGGGCGTGACGTCGGGCCCGGACACGTGGCTCGACGGGATCGTCAAGGCCGACGTCGAGGAGCGGGCCACCACCGTGTGGCGCGAGGCGGGCCGCTTCCCCGGCGAGCCGGTGTTCGCCGCGCGCCCCGGAGCCGAGGACGAGGACGACGGCGTGCTCCTGTCGGTCGTGCTCGACGCGGACCGCGGCACCTCGTTCCTGCTCGTGCTCGACGCCGCGGACCTGTCGGAGGTCGCGCGGGCGGAGGTGCCGCACCACATCCCGTTCTCGTTCCACGGTCAGTTCGCCGCCCGACGCTGACGCCGAGCGGCGGGTCGTATCGTCTCCCGCATGCGCGCGATCCACCAGACCGCTCTCGGCGGTCCCGACGCCCTACGACTCACCGACCTGCCGACGCCCGAGCCGCAGCCGACCGAGGTCCTCGTCCGGGTTGCCGCCGCGGGCGTCAACCCCGTCGACTGGCAGACCCGGACGCACGGCGCGTTCCTCGGCGGGCCGCCGTTCACCGTCGGCTGGGACGTGGCCGGTACCGTCGAGGCGGTCGGCTACGGCGTGACCCGGTTCGCCGTCGGGGACCGCGTCTTCGGCATGCCGCGCTTCCCGCGCGAGGCGGCCGCCTACGCCGAGTACGTCACGTCGCCCTCGCGCCAGCTCGCGCGTACGCCCGAGGAGCTCACCGACGTGGAGGCGGCCGCGCTGCCGCTCGCGGCGCTCACCGCGTGGCAGGCCCTGGTCGACACGGCGAACGTCCGGCCCGGGCAGCGCGTCCTGGTGAATGCGGCCGCGGGCGGCGTCGGCCATCTCGCCGTCCAGATCGCCAAGGCGCGCGGCGCCTACGTCATCGGCACGGCGCGCGCCGAGAAGCACGGCTTCCTGGCGGACCTCGGCGCCGACGAGGCGATCGACTACACCGAGCGCGACCCGGGTGAGGTGGTGCGCGACGCCGACGTCGTGCTGGACCTCGTCGGCGGCGAGACCGCGCTGCGCTCGCTGCCCGCCGTGCGCGACGGGGGGCTGCTCGTCGCCGTCCCGTCCGGCCGCCACCTCCCCGCGCTCCACGAAGCCGCAGGGGACCGCGTAAAGGTCACGAGCATCCTCGTCGAGCCCGACGGCCACGCGCTGGAGGCGATCGCCGCGCTCGTGCGCGAGGGCGCGCTGCGGCCGACCGTGGCGCGGACGTTCGCGCTCGCCGACGCCGCGCGCGCCCACGAGCTCGGCGAGACGGGACGCACGCAGGGCAAGATCGTGCTCGAGGTGCCGGGCTCGTGACCGTCCTGCCGACGCACCGGTGGGGCGATCCGGCGGACCGGCCCGTCGTCTGCCTGCACGGAGTCGACCAGCACGGCGGCGTCTTCGCGGGCCTGGCCGAGCGGCTGGTCGCCGAGCACCATCACGTGATCGCCGTGGACCTGCGCGGCCACGGCGAAGCGCCGCCCCAGCCGCCGTGGACCGTCGCCACGCACACGCGCGACCTGCTGGAGACGATCGACGCGCTCGACCTCGTGCGACCCGCCTGGATCGGCCACAGCTTCGGCGGGCTGCTCGCCACGGCGGTCGCCGCGCACGCCCCCGAGCGCGTCTCCAAGCTCGCGCTGCTGGACCCGGCGCTGCAGCTCGAGCCGGACGTCGCGCTGGCGGCGGCGGAGAACGACCGGCTGGACTGGAGCTTCGCCTCCGTCGACGAGGCGGTCGACGCGATGCTCACCGCGGGCTTCCTCGTGCGCACGCCGCGCGAGACGCTCGTCGCCTACGCGGCCGACGACCTGCGGCCCGGCCCCGACGGACGCCTGCGCTTCCGCTTCTGCCCGAGCGCCGCGGTCGCGGCGTGGGGCGAGATGGCGCTGGAGCCGCCGCCGCCGACCTCGGTGCGCACGCTCCTGGTCCGCGTCGAGGAGCCGCTGTTCACGTGTCCCGGCCCGGACGCGCGCCTGCGCGAGGCGCTCGGCGCCGCGCTGATGGAGGTGACGCTGCCCGGCGGCCACAACGTGCTGTGGGAGGCGCCGGAGCAGGCGGCCGAGGTGGTCGCCGACTTCCTCGCGGGGCGCAGCTAGCGTCGCCGCACGTTCACGCGCACCGACTCCCAACCGCCCACCGCGCCGTACGAGCGCGTGCTCGCTCGATCGGCGGCGAGCGACACCTGCTCGCTGCGGGCGAGGAGCGCCGCGACGACGCAGCGCAGCTCCATGGTGGCGAGCGAACGTCCGGGGCACACGTGCCTGCCGATGCCGTAGACGAGGTTGTGCGCCGCGTTGGCCTGCGGGCAGCGCCGGGCGGGATCGTCGAAGCGGGCCGGGTCGCGGTTCGCGGCGGTCCACGCGAGCACGACGCGGCTGCCGGCCGGTATCCGATGCCCGTCGATCTCGACGGACCGGGTCGTGATTCGGCGGTTCGACAGGAACGGGTCGTCGATGCGCAGCAGCTCGTCGATCACCCGGTCGAGCGCCGCTCGCGAGCCGTCGTCGTCACGGGCGGCGAGGTCGCGCATCTCTCGCTGCAGCTCGCGATCGGCGGCGAGCGCGTGCACGACGACGCCACAGCTCGCCGCGAGGGAGCCGAGGTCGCCGGCGGTCCAGTTGCGAAGGATGCTGACGAGCTCCTCGTCACGCAGCGGGGTGGCGCCGACGGTGTCGGCCATGAGCTCGGAGGTGACGTCGGCGCCGAGGCCGTTGCGCCGGCGGGCGTCGAGCTCGCCGCGGACGATCGCGTCGAAGCGGTCGGCGACGTCGGCGAGGCTGTCGGGAGCCTGGGTGCGCGTCGCGTGGCGGTGGTCGCTCATCCAGGCCAGAAGCGTCGGCTCGAGGCCGGCTGACCAGCCCAGCCACGCGGTCTGCGCGCGCACGGCGAACGGCGCGCCCAGCTCCTCGACGACCTCGACGGTCGTGTCGTCGCGGATCGAGTCGACGAGGCCGCCGGCGAGTCGGCGGCAGGTGGGCTCGAGCGCCGCGACGCGTTCACGGGTCATGTAGCGCTCGATCACGGCGCGGTAGCGCCGGTGCTCGTCGCCGTCCATGCCGTTGGGCACCTGGAGGAAGCGCGAGGACGCAGACGAGAACGTCGTCGCGTCGAGCGCTGCGTCGCGGACGACCTGGTGCCCCAGCAGCGTCCAGACGCCCTCGTGCTCGACCACGCGCTGCCCGCGTGCGAGCAGCTCGTCCCATGTGCCGCGTGGGTCGTCGTCGCCAAGCTCCACGCGATCACGATATTCCGCGCCGCGTGAGATCGTCACGGCCCGTCGTGGGCTCCCGGCGAGGCGCGGGCCGCCGACGTCGCCTCGCGCCGCTTCAGGGTCTGGTCAGGCCTGTCCGGCGCGCAGGAAGGCGAGGACGGCGAGCACCCGGCGGTGGTCGTCGTCGGAGCCGGGCAGGTCGAGCTTGCCGAAGATGTTGGAGATGTGCTTCTCCACCGCGCCGGGGGTGACGACCATCGCGCGCGCGATCGCGGCGTTCGTGCGGCCCTCCGCCATCAGCGTCAGCACCTCGCGCTCGCGTGGCGTCAGCCCGGCGAGGGCGTCGTCGCCGGCGCGGGCGTCCCGTGACTGCATGAGCTCCGCGACGACCTCCGGGTCCAGGGCGGTGCCGCCGGCCGCGACCCGCTCGATCGCCTCCAGGAACCCGCGCACGTCGCCGACGCGCTCCTTGAGCAGGTAGCCGACGCCGCTCGCCCCGGCGGCCAGCAGCTCGGCGGTGTAGACCGGCTCGACGTACTGCGACAGGATCAGGATCGCCAGGTCCGGATGGCGCTGCCGGGCCTCGATCGAGGCCCGCACCCCCTCGTCGGTGAACGTCGGCGGGAGCCGCACGTCGACGATCGCGAGGTCGGGCTTGTGCCCCGCCACGATGCGCAGCAGGCCCGGCCCGTCCTCGGCCTGGGCGACCACCTCGACGCCGTTCTCGCGCAGCAGCGCGACGACGCCCTCGCGCAGCAGCGCGTGGTCCTCGGCGATCACGGCACGCATGGCAGCTCCGCTCGGACGAGGGTCCCGGTCCCCGGGGCGCTCTCGACGGACAGCGTCCCGTCCAGCGCCTCGGCGCGGTGGCGCAGGCCGGTCAGCCCGGTCCCCTCGGGGTCGGCTCCGCCGGGGCCGTCGTCGGCGATCTCCACCACGAGCCGCCCGATCTCCTCGGCGACGCGCACGCGGGCCGTCGTGCCGCCGCCCGCGGCGTGCTTGGCCGCGTTCGTCAGCCCCTCGGCGACGATGAAGTACGCGGCGCTCTCCACCACCGGCGGCTGGCGGCGCTTGAGCTCGACGTCGACGACGACCGGCATCGCCGCGCGGCGGCCGAGCGCGGCGATCGCCTCCTCGAGCCCGCGGTCGGCGAGGATCGGCGGGGCGATGCCGCGCGCGAGATCGCGCAGCTCCGCGATCGCCGCGCTCGCCTCGCCCTTGGCCTGGCGGACCATCTCGGCGACCTCCGGGCGGTCGTCGAGCTTCGCCTCCGCCCGTCCGAGGTGCATCGACAGCGCTACGAGCCGCGCCTGCGCGCCGTCGTGGAGGTCGCGCTCGATGCGTCTCAGCTCGGCCGCCTGCACGTCGAGGGCGCCGCGCCGCGTCCGCGTCAGCTCGTCGACGCGCTCGACGAGCCGGCGCTCGCGCTCCGGCGAGTTCACCCGGTTGAGGTACAGGTGGATGATCCCGTGGAGCGCGAGGAAGGCGGCCAGCGACAGGATCGGCCACGCGGGCCAGAACGTCGGGCCGGAGGTCAGGCCCCAGAGCGCGACGAGCGCCACCGCGATCACCCCGGTGACGCCCGCGTGTATCGCCAGGCCGCGGGTGCGGCCCGCCGGGGCCAGGCAGGCGAAGCGCACCGTCGCGTGCAGCGCGAGCGGCAGGCCCAGGCCGAACCAGACCCACACCGGCCAGTAGTAGCCGGCGCCGGTCGCGCCCCAGAGCACGGTGACGACGAGCCCGGCGAGCGCGGTCAGCGCCGTGTGGAGGGCGAGGATCGCGTCCCAGTCGGGCGGTAGCGTCGCGGGCTCCTCCGAGCCCGGGGCGCCGGTGGTGTCCTCGTCGGTGGGAGGCATCGCGGTCGTCGCCATGGCGTGTCAGGTCCGCGCCTCGACCGGGCGCGGCTGCGTCCCATCCTCCCACGTCGCCCTCCGGCGCTCCGGCACGCGCCAGCCGCGCTCGCCCAGCAGCGTGACGGCGGCCGGCAGCGCGACGGCGCGGACGATGGTGGCGTCGATGAGCACCGCCGCCGCCAGGCCGACGCCCATCTGCTTCATCTCGAGCATCCGCAGCGAGGCGAAGACCGAGAAGACGGCGACCATGATGACCGCGGCGCTGGTGATCGCCCCACCGGTGGCGGCGACGCCCTGCGCCGCGGCCGCCCGCGGCGGCAGGCCCGCCGCGCGGCCCTCGCGGATGCGCTCGAGCACCATCACCGTGTAGTCCATCGACAGGCCGAACAGGATCACGAACGCGAACAGCGGCACCCAGTCGACGACCGTGCCGTTGGAGCTGAAGTCGAGCAGGCCTTCCGCCCATTCGCCCTGGAACACCGCGACGAGCACGCCGTACGCCGCGCCGACCGACAGCAGGTTCAGCCCGATCACCGTCGCCGCCAGGGCGGGCGAGCGGAACGCCAGGACCAGCACGACGAACGCCAGTCCGAGCACGAACGCGATGACCCCGGGGGTGCGGTCGTCGAGCCGCCGCGTGAAGTCCGCGGCGCGCGCCGCCCGCCCGCCGACCAGGACCTCCGGGCCCAACTCGGCCCGCAGCGCGGCGACGATCGTCCCCGCGGCGCCCGCGCCCTCCTCGGGCATCGGGACCGAGACGACCGCGGTGGAGCCGTCCGCGGAGCGGGCGACGTCGACCGCGCCCTGCCCGCGGGTGATCCTCCGCGCGCGCTCGCCGAGCGCCTCGAGCTCGGCGCCGCTCGCCGTGCCGTCCACGACGAGCTCGACGTCGCTCGGCGCGCCGGGGAACGTCTTCTCGATCGCGGCGTGCGCGGTCGTGACGGGCAGGTCGCCGGGCAGCGACGACGCGCCCGGGTCGGCGACCTTCAGGGCGGACGCCGGGACGGCGATGGTTCCGAGGACGCACACGGCGGTGACCAGCGCCGCACGCGGATGGCGGGTGACCGTGCCCGCGAAGCGCCCCCACAGCCCGTCGGTCCGTCCGGCACGGCGCAGCAGGAGCCCGCCGACGAACGGGATGCGGCCACGGTCGACGCGGTCGCCGAGCAGCATGAGGACGGCGGGCAGCACCGTGAGCGAGCCGACGACCGAGATCGCCACGACGATCATCGTCGCCAGGCCCATCGACGCGAACACGGCCAGTCCGGTCAGCAGGAAGCCGGCGATCGCGACGACGACCGTGATGCCGGAGACGAGCACGGCGCGTCCGACGGTCGCCGCGGCGGCGTCCAGCGCCGCGTGCGGCCCGAGCCCCCTGCGGCGCTCCTCGCGCTCGCGACGGATGTAGAACAGCGAGTAGTCGACGCCGACCGCGAGGCCGATGAGCACCACCAGCGAGGCGCTGGTGCCGCCGTCGGGCAGGACCTGCGAGACGAGGCCGAGCGCGCCGAGCGCGCCGGCGACCGACGTCACCCCGAGCAGCAGCGGAACGGAGGCGGCCACGAGCGCGCCGAAGGCCAGCAGGAGGATGAGCAGCGTCAGGGGCAGCGAGATGACCTCGGCGCTGCGCAGGTCCTCCTCGAGGACGCCGTCGAACGCGTTGGCGAACGTGCCGTCGCCCGCCTGCCGCAGCGTCGTGCCGGGATGGTCGGCGGCGACGGCGGCGACCGCCCGCTCGACCGGCGCGACGTTGTCGCCGGCGTCGTCGGGGTCGCCGCGGAGGGTGACCTGCACGAGCGCGGCGCGGCCGCCCTGGGCGGAGAGCCCGGGCGCGACGGCCGGGCCCCGGACGTCCGCGACCTCGCGGACCAGGCCCAGCCGAGCCGTGAGGTCCGCGGCGGCCTCCTGCGTCCGCGCGGCGTCGGCGGAGCGCAGCAGGACGTGCTCGAGGCCGGGCTCCTCCAGCCCGGCCTGCTCCATGCGCTCCTGCGCCCGCTGGGACGGGCCGACGCCCGACTCGGCGTCGGTGAGCATCCTCGTGCCGGTCATGGTGCCGGCGGCGGCGAG
>JANJUA010000238.1 GCA_024710825.1 Solirubrobacteraceae bacterium | reverse complement strand
CGCTACATGCCGACCGGCAGCTCAATCCAGCTCGCGCGCCTGTTCGGCATCCGCATCGGGGTCAGCTACAGCTGGTTCTTCGTCCTCTTCCTCTTCATCTTCCTGCTGTCGAGCCGCTTCGAGGATGCGCTCGGCGGCTCGGAGGGCGGGGCGTACGGGGTCGCGGTGGCGGCCGTGCTGCTCTTCTTCGCCTCCGTGATCCTCCACGAGCTCGGCCACGCGCTCGCCGCGCGGCGCTCCGGCATCCAGGTCACCGGGATCGACCTGTGGTTCTTCGGGGGCGTCGCGAAGCTCAGCCGTGACTCGCGCTCGCCCGGCGAGGAGCTCAAGGTCGCCGTCGCCGGCCCGCTGGTCACGCTCCTCATCGTCGCCGTGTGCCTCGGGATCGGGGTGCTGATCGAGGGTGCGGCGTTCTTCGACGTCGCGATCCTGTCCGACGCGCCCGATCCGGCCCTGCTGCTGCTCGGGTTCCTCGCCACGATCAACGCGGTGCTGTTCGTCTTCAACCTCATCCCGGCGTTCCCGCTCGACGGCGGACGCATCGCGCGGGCGATCGCCTGGAAGCTCACCGGCCAGAAGGCGAAGGCCACCCGCTTCGCCGGCCGAGCCGGCCTCGGCTTCTCCTATCTGCTCGGCTGCTTCGGCGTCTACCTGATGCTCACCGACCACGTCGGCGACGGGCTGTGGCTGGCGGTGCTCGCGCTGTTCCTCGGCCAGGGCGCGCGCGGAGCGGTCGTGCAGTCCGACATCGACGAGCGCCTGGAGGGAGTGACCGTCGCCGACGTCATGGACCCGTTCCCCTACACGATCGGCGCCGACATGCCGTTGCTGGAGGTCTCCGACCGCATCTTCGCGCCCAACGACTGGCCCTGGGTGGCGGTCACCGAGCCCGACGGCCGCTACGTCGGCGTGCTGCATCGCACGGCGGTCGACGACGCCATCGCCGGCGGGCGCCCCGCGCTGCCCGCGCGCGAGATCGTCGCCGAGGAGGGCTGGCGCTTCCGCGTCGGCGTCGAGGAGCCGCTCGAGGCGCTGCTCGGCACCGAGGGGCTCGGTCGGCTCGGCGCGGTCTTCGCCGTGGACGGCGACGGCGTGCTCCGCGGGGTGGTCACGATCGACCGCCTCCGGCGCGCGCTGACCCCCAAATGGGGGTGAGTAAGGGCCACCGAACACCAGGATCGCCGACATGGGTCGGTATGGTCAGCCCCTCAATGCCCGCACATGACGTCCTCATCATCGGGGCCGGCCTCGCCGGCCAGCGGGCCGCCCTCGCAGCCGCCGACGCCGGCGCGACGGTGGCCATCATGAGCAAGGTCCACCCGGTTCGCTCTCACAGCGTCGCCGCGGCGGGCGGCATCAACGCCGCCATCAACGTCGCCGACGACTGGCGCTCTCACGCCTACGACACCGTCAAGGGCTCCGACTTCCTCGGCGACCAGGACGCCATCGAGGTCATGTGCAGCGAGGCCCCGGGCGAGGTCATGCACCTGGAGCACATCGGGGTGACCTTCCACCGCAACGAGTCCGGTGAGCTGGACCTCCGCGCGTTCGGCGGCGCCTCCGCGAAGCGCACCGCCTACGTGGCCGACATCACCGGTCAGGCGATCCTCCACGTGCTCTACGAGCAGCTCATGAAGTACAGCGATCGCGTCGACCGCTACGAGGAGTGGTTCACGACGTCGCTCGTGCTGGACGACTCCGGCGCGTGCGTCGGCGTCGTCGCCCGCGACATCCGCACCGGCGCGATGGAGACCTTCTCCGCCAAGAACGTCATCCTCGCCTCCGGCGGCGCCGGGCAGTGCTTCAAGCCGACGACCAACGGCCTCATCTGCACGGGCGACGGCATCGCCCAGGCCTACGCGGCCGGCGCGCCGCTGATGGACATGGAGATGATCCAGTACCACCCGACCTGCCTGGTCGAGAACGGCTTCCTCATCACCGAGGGCGCCCGCGGCGAGGGTGCGCACCTGCTGAACGCCGACGGCGAGCGCTTCATGGAGAAGTACGCGCCGAACAAGATGGAGCTCGCCTCGCGCGACGTCGTCTCGCGCGCCGAGCAGACCGAGATCAACGAGGGCCGCGGCGTCGGCCCCGGCGGCGTCGGCATCTACCTCGACGTCACGGTGGTCCCCCGCAAGCGCACGCTCGAGGCGCTGCGCGAGATCGTCAACATCGGCAAGGACTTCGCGGGCGTGGACATCACGCGCGAGCCGATCATGATCCGCCCGGGCCAGCACTACATCATGGGCGGCGTCAAGACCGACATCGACGGCAAGACGCCGCTCGACGGCCTCTACGCCGCGGGCGAGGTCGCCTGCGTCTCGGTCCACGGCGGCAACCGCCTCGGCGCCAACTCGTTGCTCGACACGCTCATCTTCGGCCGCCGCGCCGGCGAGCACGCCGCCGCCCGCGCCACGGACATGCGCATGCCGACGGCCACGACGAGCGTCCAGCGCGACGACGAGAAGATGATCGCCTCGATCATCGACCGCCCGCGGGAGGGGCGGCGCATCTCGGAGATCAAGGACGAGCTCGGAACGGTCATGAACCGGCACGTCGCGGTCTTCCGCGAGGAGGCCGGCCTGCAGCAGGCGCACGAGGTCGTGCGGCGGCTGAAGGAGGAGTCCAAGACCGCCTACGTCGACGACCGCGGCACGATCTTCAACCAGGACGTGCTCGGCGCCGTCGAGCTGGGCTACATGCTCGAGTGCGCGGAGGCCATCGTCGTCGCGGCGATCGAGCGCAAGGAGTCGCGTGGCGCGCAGTTCCGCACCGACTACCCGGAGCGCAACGACGACGAGTGGCTCAAGCACATCGACATCAATCGCAACGGCGACGACGTCCCCCAGGTGTCCTACTCCGAGGTGACGTTCACCCAGTGGCAGCCCGAGGAGCGCAAGTACTAGATGGCTGAAGCAACGGAGTTCACCCTGCGCCTGCGCCGCTACGACCCCGAATCGGGGGATGCGGCGTACTGGGACGAGCACACGATCGAGCTCGAGCCGCACCGCTCGGTGCTGGAGGGCATCCTCCAGGCCAAGGCGCGCTTCGACGGCTCGATCGGCATCCGCTGCTCGTGCCGGGCGGCGATCTGCGGCTCGTGCGGCGTGCGCGTCAACGGCCAGCCCGGGCTCGCGTGCCACACCCACCTCGACGCGGCGCTGGCGTCGTCGCGCGACGGCGTCATCGAGGTCGAGCCGATGGGCAACATGCCCGTCATCAAGGACCTGATCGTCGACATGGACGCGGTCCACTGGAAGAAGATCGCGCGCGTCACGCCGTGGCTCATCAACAAGGAGCCGATCCCGGAGCGGGAGTACATCGTCGACCGCGAGGCGATGGTCGACGTGACGCAGTCGATGGCCTGCATCCAGTGCGGCGCCTGCGTCTCGGACTGCCTCTCGATGGAGGTCGACCCGCTCTTCGTCGGCCCGGCCGCGTCCGCGAAGGCCTACCGCTTCGTCGGCGACCCGCGTGACGACCAGCAGCGCGAGCGCCTCACGGATCTCGCCCAGGACCCGCACGGCATCTACACCTGCACCCACTGCTTCAAGTGCATCGACGCCTGCCCCAAGGGCGTCGCGCCGATGAGCCAGATCATGCGCCTGCGCCGCCGCGCCGGCAGCGACCACCACATCGACGACCGCAACAACGGCCATCGCCACGAGGCGTCGTTCGTGACGCTCATCAAGGGCTACGGGCTGCTGCACGAGGCGGAGCTGCTGCCCCGCTCCTACGGCGGCGACTCCTGGTTCGGCAAGTTCCACCCGAAGGCCGGCAAGGTGCTGATGTCGTCCCTGCCGGCGATCACGAAGGCGGTGATGCGCGGCAAGGTCAAGCCAAAGACCGCGCTGCTCGGCCACAAGATCCCGAAGGACGACCTCAAGAGCGTCCAGCGGATCTACGACAAGGTGGCGGCGCGCGACCAGCGGCTCGAGCTCAACCTCTACATCACGGGCTACGACGAGGACGTCGACGGCGCGGGCACCGCGCCCGCGGCCGCCACCTCGGGCGCGGCCCAGACGGGCGCCGACTCCGGCCAGCCCGGACAGTCCCCCGAAGGGAGCCCCTCGCGATGAAGGTCGCCTACTGGCCCGGCTGCGTCAGCCGTGGCTTCACCCAAGAGCTGCACGGGTCGATGGCGAAGGTCGCGCCGTTGCTCGACATCGAGCTCATCGAGCTCGACCGCGCGAACTGCTGCGGCGCCGGCGTGATCGCCGAGCACAACCAGGAGCTCGCCGACACTCTCAACGCGCGCACGTTCGCGCTCGCCCAGCAGACCGACGGCAAGATGATGATGAACATCTGCTCGACGTGTCAGGGCGCGCAGACCGAGTGCCAGGAGCGCCTCGACGCCAACGCCGAGTACCGGGCGATCATCAACGACAACCTCGCCGACGACGGGCTCCACTACGAGGCCGGCATCTCCAACAAGAACCTGCTGTGGCTCCTCGTCGAGGACTTCGGCCTCGACGAGCTGCGCTCCCGGGTCAAGCGCCCGCTGACGAACCTCAAGGTCGGCCCCTTCTACGGGTGCTACATCGTGCGCCCGGAGGACCGCCTGGGCATCGACGCCGAGCGGCCGCGCGACACCTACATGTCGCTGCTCATCGAGGCGCTCGGCGGCACCGTGATCGAGTACGCCGGGATGCACAAGTGCTGCGGCTTCCCGATCATCACGATGAACGAGACCGCCTCGCTCAAGCAGGCCGGCACGCACCTCGGCGACGCGATGGACGCGGACGCCGACTGCCTCGTCACGCCGTGCCCCCTGTGCCACCTGAACCTCGACCTGCAGCAGCCGCTGGCCAAGCGGGTCGTCGGGCGGGACCTCAACATGCCCGTGCTGCACCTGCCGCAGCTGGTCGGCCTCGCCCTCGGCCTGGAGCCGAAGGAGCTCGGGCTCAACCGCCACGTCGTCCGCCCCACCTCGGTCATCGACTGGACGACGTCCGTCGTGGCCGGCGTCGGCGCGGCCTGACGCGGCAGGCCGAGTGCGGCTGAGCGAGGAGCTCGCGCGGATAGTGGCCGGCGGTCGCCGCAGGCGGCGGCCGCTCGACCAGGCCCCGAGCGAGATCGTGCCGTCGGAGCGGCCGGACGCCGCCCGGCGGCGCATCGATCCGTTCGACGCGGCGCGCGAGCGTCTGCGCTCGCAGATCCCGCCGCCCGACGACGCCGAGCGGACGTGACCCACGTCCGATACGGGGTAGAAGGGCCTTCAGGAGAGGCCTGAGACGGCCTCTCCGTCCGCTCCGTGCGAAGGTCTGCGCCCTGTGCTGCTGCTTCGCGAGTCCTTCGCCGACCGCCCCGCGTACGACATGGCGGTCTCGGCCGCCCTGCTCCAGCGCGTCGTGGGCGGCGAGATCGCGCCCGCGCTACGGGTGCACCGCCACCGCCCGGCGGTCGCCTTCGGCCGCCGCGACGCACTGCTCCCCGGCTATCCGGCGGCGCTGCGGGCCGCCCGCGGCCACGGGTTCACGCCTCTGGAGCGCCTGGCCGGCGGGCGAGCGGCCGTCTACCACGAGGGCACGCTGGAGGTCGGCGAGGTCCTCGCCGACCCCACCGGAGCGACGGGCCTGCGCGACCGCTTCCGTGACAACGCGGAGCTGCTCGCGGAGGCGCTCGGGTCGCTCGGGGTGGACGCGCGCATCGGGGAGGTGCCGCGCGAGTACTGCCCGGGCGAGTTCAGCGTCAACGCCCGCGGCGCGGTGAAGCTGGCCGGCAGCGCCCAGCGGGTCGTTCGCGGCGGCGCGTATGTCGGAACGGTGGTCGTCGTCCACGGCGCGGCACGCGTCGCCGCGGTGGTGCGCGACGTGTACCGTGCGCTCGAGATCGACGTCGACCCGGAGACCACCGGCGCGATCGAGGACGAGGTTCCCGGCGTCACCCTCTCCGCCGTCGAGGACGCGCTCGTCGCCGCCTACGCTCGGCGCTTCGAGCTCGAGCCGGCGACGCTGGACGAGCGGACGCTCGCGCTCGCTGCGGAGCTCGAGCCGCGCTTCGGCCCTCCCGCCGCCGGATAGGCGGGCGCGGCTCTCAGGCGGCCGGAGCCGTAGAGCCGAGGAGGCCGCGGTCGACGACCAGCTCCGCGAGCTGGACGGTGTTCAGCGCGGCGCCCTTGAGCAGGTTGTCGCCGACGACGAAGAAGCTCAGGCTGCGCGGGTCGCTCAGATCCCGCCTGACGCGGCCCACGACGGTCTCGTCGCGGCCGGCCCACTCGAGCGGGGTCGGGGCCTCCTCCACGACGAGGTTCGGGAACTCGCGCAGCGCCTCGAGCGCCTCCTGGAGGTCGGGCTCGCGGGCGAACGTCGCGCGGACGGCAATCGCGTGGCCGACCATCACGGGAACCCGGACGCACGTCGGGGTGACGCGCAGGGCCGGGATCGAGAGGATCTTGCGCGACTCGTTCTGAAGCTTCATCTCCTCGTCGGTGTAGCCCTGGTCGTCCAGGGCGCCGAGCAGCGGCACGACGTTGAAGGCGAGCGTGTTGGCGTGGACCGCGTGCTCGACCTTGCGGGCGGCGCTGCGGCCGTCGTTGACGAGCTGGTCGACGTCGGCGGCGAGCGGCCCGACCTGGGCGGCGAGCTCGTCGATGCCCTTCTGCCCCGCCCCGCCGGCCGCCTGGAAGCTGGTGGCGACCAGCTCGGTCAGCTCGAAGCGGTCGTGCAGCGCCTTGGCGGGCAGCATCGCGACCATCGTCGTGCAGTTGGGGTTGGCGACGATGCCCTTGCGGGCGTCGTCGAGCGCGTCGGGGTTGACCTCGGAGACGACGAGCGG
>JANJUA010000213.1 GCA_024710825.1 Solirubrobacteraceae bacterium | reverse complement strand
CGCTACGCCAGCCAGCTCGAGCGCCTGCGCCGCTGCTTCGCGCCGGAGCGGATGCTCGTGCTCCAGTACGAGCGCTGTCGCGAGGAGCCGGCGGAGCAGTACCGGCGGACGCTGCGCTTCCTGGGCGTCGAGGAGGACCACGCGGTCGACTTCGAGCGCCCGCGCGGCACCACCACGGAGGCGAAGAAGGACCCGATGTGGCCGGAGCTGCGCGACGCCCTGCGGACCACCCTGCGGCCGGAGGTGGCGGCCCTGGCGGCCCTCGTGCCGGACCTCGACCTGTCGCTGTGGTCCAACTTCGCCGACCTGGCGCCAGCCGATGCGCCTGCTGCCTGACCGACGCCCGGGAGCCGGGCCGCCCGCGTACGTCGGCGTGGGGACCCAGGGCGCCGACACCCAGTGGTGGTGCGGGATGCTGCGCGAGCACCCCGCGATCGACGGCCCGCGCGCGCCTCGCGGCTCGGTGAGCTTCTTCGACCAGTTCTGCGCGCGCGAGATGACCGACGCGGACGTCGCCGCCTACCACGCCCACTTCCCGCAGCGCCCCGGCGTCCTGAGCGGCGAGTGGACGTCGCGCTACATCTACGACGCCTGGACGCCGCCGCTGCTGCGCCGCGCCGCACCCGAGGCCCGGCTGCTCGTCCTCCTCGTCGACCCGTTCGAGCGCTACGTCGCGCGACTGAAGCGCGAGCGGGCACGGGCGGAGTCCGGCGAGGACCAGCCGTTCATGTCCGACGCGGCGAACCGCGGCCGCTACGGCACCCAGCTGCGCGACCTGCTCGCCGCGTTCCCGCGCGACCAGGTGCTCGTGCTGCAGAACGAGCGCTGCCGACTGGACCCGCTCGGCGAGTACCGGCGGACCCTGCGCTTCCTCGGGGTCGACGACGGCTTCGTCCCGCGCAGGCTGAGGCGCCTGGCGCGCGGCAAGACGGGGCCGACCCCTGCGCTGCGCGCCGCTCACGCGCTCGGGGTCCCTCCGGGGGCGAAGCGCCAGCTGCGCGTGTGGGCGCGCCGGCGCTTCCGCGACCGCCTGCCCAAGCCTCAGCCCGTCGAACTGTGGCCGGACCTGGAGGCCGCCCTGCACGACCTGCTGGACCCGGAGATGGCGTTGTTGCGGGAGCTCGAGCCGGAGATCGACCTCTCGCTCTGGCCCGCGTTCAGCAGCGTCCGTCGCCCCAGCTGACGCAGGCCAGCACCGCGTCGCGGAACGTCCTCAGGCGCACGGCGCCGCCGCCGTTGGGCAGGACGCTCCAGTCCTTGCCCCAGCCCTTGACGAGCGGCTGGTCGCGCTCCGGGTAGCGCAGCGGCACGATGCGCAGCGTCTCCCCCGGCTGAAGCGACGCGTCGGGCGGGAACGCGTAGACGCTCTTGCGCGAGGTCAGCTTGTAGTCCTCGAGGCCCACCGGGTAGGGCGCGACGTTGCGGACGTCGATGTGCTCGCGCCCTCGCACCTTCACCGACAGCTCGAGCGCGCCCTGGTTGGGGTCGGCGCACGTCGAGCGGCACGGGTAGGTCATGTAGGCGCGCACGTCGCCCTGGGGGTCGAACAGGTAGGCGCCGTCGCCGAGCTCCTTGTCGCGGCCCACGTTGTCGAAGACCGCGTTGCGCAGCCCCCAGTAGAGGTCGCTCTCGGTGTCCTCGCCGCGGCCCACGTGCACGGTCACCGTCCCGCCCGGCTGCACGACGGCGTGGTCCGGGAACGTGTACTGCCGCAGGTCGGAGTCGCGCAGCCACCAGCCGCCGAGCGGCAGCGGGTTGACCGGGTCGAGGTTCTTGATCCGGACCCACTCGCCGTGAGGGCCGGTGAGGTTCATGTTCTCGTTGCCGTCCGCGTCCCAGTTGACCCACAGCTTGATCGGCTGGCCCTCGTTCGGGCCGAAGCCGCAGTGCGACGGGTTCCACAGGCCGATGCGCTTGGCCGCGGTCTGCTCGTTCATCGTCGAGTAGCGCGCGTTCCACGCCCACTCGGCGCGGTTGGGCAGCCACAGCGCGAGACCCTCCATCAGGAGCTTGCGGCCGACGTTGACCCAGCGCTTGCCGATGCGTACCTCGACGGTGCGCCGCGGGCGGCCGCGCGAGCGGCTCGCCTCGTCGATGGCGCTCAACCGCACGCGCCCCTTGCCCTGCTTGACGAGCTGCTCGAGCCGGTTGGCGGCCTCGACCGCGTGGCAGGCTCCCTGGCGCTGCCGCGCGCTGCCGTAGCGCGACAGCTCCATCGCCTGGATGCCGGTGATGCGGACGTGCTGGACGGCCTTGCCGTCGTCGAGGCGCACGTGCAGCGTGTCGCCGTCGTCGACGTACATCGCCTTGCCGGTCCAGAACGTGCACGTCGGGCTGACGGTGCTGCCGGGCACGCAGGGGCCGGTCGTGACGCGGGCCTCCGCGGCCGCCGCGGGCAGGCAGAGGAGGGCGAGCAGGAGTCCGAGCAGGTGGCGGCGCATACGAGCGATACCAACTCACGGGCCGCCCGAAAGGTGCGGCCCGCAAGGTCCGTGTCAGCCGCGCCGCTCGGCGGCCGAGGCGCCCAGGACCGTGCCGTCGGCGGCCTTGGCGCGCACCGCCACGAAGCGGCCCTCGCCGCCGGGGATGCGGGTCTCGAAGCCGGCGCGCGGCACCTCGCGGACGGGCGCCAGCGCGTCCGCGCTCGGACCGGCGAGCAGCTCCCAGGTCGCCACCTCCGTGGCGCCGTTCCAGCTCGCGTAGACCGCCTTCGCCGTCCCGGCGACGCTCGGGCGGCCCTTCGGCGTTCCCGTCCACGGGAAGCGATAGCCGCGGTAGGAGTCGTAGCCGTCGGGCAACTCGACGTCGAGGATCGCGCGGCCCGCCGCGTCGTGCTCGGTGACGCGGCCCTGCGAGCCCCACTCGATGAGGAGGTTCCCGTTGGGCAGCGGCTGGCTGTTGGCCTGGGTGGAGGCGAACAGCTTGCCGTGCCCGACCTCGCGGACGAGGCTCGCGGTCTTCGCCTTCTCGTCGAGGCGCAGCACGATCGATCGGGTCCGGTGGCGATGCGCCTCGTCGGAGTTGTCGAGGATGCGGATCGTGCCGTCGTCCTGGAAGCGGGCGTCGTGCTGCTTGTGGAAGCTCGCGCCCTTGCCGAGCCGGAAGTCGCTCTTCTTGCCGCCCAGGCGCCAGATGACCTGGCCGGTGCGTCCGCTGATCTTGTAGACGGCGCTCGTGTGCCGGGCGGAGACGAGGTAGTTGCCGTCCGCGTCCTTGTCGACGGAGTTGACGTGGAAGTAGTCGTGCTCCTTGTTGACGCTCTGCGGCACGGCCTCGACCGACTCGCCGAGACCGACCTGGCCGAGGCTGTGCCACTCGAAGAGCACCCGGCCGGTGGGGATGTCGATCTCCTGCACGATGCTGTCGACGACCTGCTGGCGGCGCCCGCCGCCCCAGCGGCGCAGGTCGCGACGGGTGAACTGGTAGACGAGCATCAGCGCCGTGTTCTCGGGCGTGATCCGGAACTCGTGCATGTCGGCGCGGTAGCCGTTGCCGGCCGAGACGCGCTTGATGACCTCGTAGGAGCTGTTGGCGATGACGCCGCGGCCCTCGCCGAAGCCGAGCGTCGTGCGGCCCTGCCACCAGGTGAGCATCGGCTTGCCCCGCCACTCCTGCACGCGGAAGTCGTTGACGCGGCGGCCCGGGGGCGTCGGGTTGACCCATACCGGCTCCCCGGCGTCGTCCACGATGAGCCCGCCCTCCTGGTTGCGCTGCTTGGGCCCGAGGAATAGGAGCCCGGGCGCGACGCCCTCCTCGGCCGGCTTGTGGATCGTGATGCGCGGGGGCCGCAGATCCGGCCGGCTGTGGTAGCGCCGGGTCTGCTTGGCGAACGAGACGCGCGGCGACGGCGGGCTCGGCGGCATCCCCTGCCGGTTGGCGGCGATCCTGAAGCGGACCGTGCGGTCGCCGGTGTCGACGGTCACGGTCTCGCCGCGGGCGAAGCGCCGCGCGGAGACGAAGCTCGCGCCCCGGCCGTCGGAGTGCGCGGCCAGGCGGCCGGTGTGGCGTCCGGTGCGCGAGCCGGTGACGGTCACGCCCTCGAGCCGGTCGGGCGCCGCGCCGCGCAGGCTGATCTCGGAGCGCGGCGAGGCGGTCGGGGTTCCGGCCGCCGGGAACACGCTGATCGCGCGCGGCGCGTCGTCGTCGGCCTGTCGCGTCGTCGCGCCCACGGCCGCTCCGGCCACCGTCGCCGCCACGGCGGCCAGCACCGCCAGCACCGTCCCGGAGCGCCTCATCCCGCCCATGATCACAGACCCGGGGGATGGCGAACGGTGAACCCGGCAGCGCTGCGAGGCGCGGCCTGCCAGCGCGAGGGGCGGGCCCCGGAGGTGTCGAAGCGCAGGCCCGCGACGACGGCGTACATGTGCGACTTGTGCGCGTAGATCGTGATCCAGGTGCCCGGACCGGCCTCGCCCCACGGCTCGAAGCCCCACGACGGCATCGAGCCGGCCATCAGACCGGCGCCGCGCAGCGCGTAGGAGACCGACCCTGAGCAGTCATAGCCGGTGTCGACGAGCTTGGCGTGGCCGCCGCCGTAGCGGTAGGGCAGCGTGGCGATCTCGTTCGCGGCGGCGATGAAGGCGACGACCTGCGGCGGCGCGCCCCGGGGCGCGGTGGCGGTGCCGTCGGGGTTCAGGGTGGCGGGAGCGACGGGCACGGACGCGGGGGCGGGGGCCGGGATCGCCTCCGGCACGGGCTCGGGCACGGGCAGCGCCGCGGCGACCCGCCGCTCGGCCACGGCCCGGTCGGCGATGTCGCGGAGCAGGCGCTGCTCGCCGCGGGTGAGCTTGCCGTTGACGCCGAGCCGGTTGGCGACCTCGTACATCCGCGCCACGCGTTGCGTCTGGGGCCCGTACCGCCCGTCGATCGCGATCTGCTGCTCGGTCGCGCGCCGCAGGAGCACCTGGACGGTGCGGACGTCCTTACCCGACAGTCCGGGCACCAGCGTGCGCGACGCGTAGGGCGCGGCGCCGGCCGGCGCCGCGGCCGACACGGACGCGGCCAGGACGGCCAGGACGATGAGACGGCGCAGGCTCACAAGCGAGGGCACGGTAACGACGAACACCGCCGCGACCTGCAAGGTGCGGTTCAGGCGCTCAGCGCCAGCGCTCGAGCAGATCCTCGTCGGGCACGTCGCGGACGACCCGCGCCGGCACCCCGAGGACCACGCCGCGCGGCGGGACGTCGCGCGTGACGAGCGCGCCCGCCGCGACGAAGCCCTCCTCGCCGATCTCCACGCCCGGCGTGAGCACCGCGCCGCCGCCTATCCGGCACGCGCGCCGCAGCGTCGCGCCACGCAGCTCGTAGTCGGGGCCGTGGCGGCTCATCGTGTCGTCGTTCGTCGTCATCGCGCACGGGCCCACGAACACGTCGTCCTCGAGCACGGAGAACGCGGTCAGGTAGACCATCGTCTGGACCTTGCAGCGCTCGCCGATGCGGACGTCGTTGTCGACCGCGGTTCCGCGGCCCACGACGCTGTCGACTCCCACCACGGCGCGCTCGCGCACGTAGGCCTGGTCGCCGACGATCGCCCGGTCGCCGATGCGGGCGCCGGCGAAGACGACGGCGCCTGAGCAGATCGTCGCCCGCTCGCCGATCTCCAGCGGCGGCGGCGCCGCCCTGTCCGCCGACGCGCTGGTCCGCGCGAGCTTCGGCACCTTGCCGAGCACGACGTTGTCCTCGATCACGCAGCCGTCGCCGATGACCGTGCCGGGGTGCACGACGACGTTCTCGCCGAACAGCACCCCCGCGCCGACGACGGCTCCTTCGCCCAGCACCGGCTCAGACATGCTGCTCCCTCCGCGACCGGTCGAGCTCCTCCTGGAGGCGCTCGAGGACCCGCACGACCCGCAGCCCGCTCTCGCCGTCGGAGACCGGCGCCCGGCCTTCCTCGACGCAGTCGAGGAAGTGCTGGCACTCCAGCCGCAGCGGCTCGGCGTTGGGCACCCGCGGGCTCCAGATGTCGCCCGAGCGCATGATGTACTCGCCGTAGGAGCGGATCTTCTCGTCGAAGCCCTTGTCGTAGAGCGTCACCTTGCGCTCGAGGTCCATGTCGTCGAACGTCGCCATCCGCTTCGAGCCCACGACGGTGAAGCGGCGCTCCTTGTGCGGGTCCAGCCAGCTCAGATGCAGGTGCGCCGACAGGCCCGACGGGAAGCGCATGAAGCCGAAGACCACGTCCTCGATGCCCGAGCGCATGTAGCTCTCGCCGCGGGCGGAGAACTCAAACGGCTCCTCGTCGCCGGCGAGGTGGAGCACGACGGAGATGTCGTGGGCGCCGAGCGACCACAGCGCGTTCTCCTCCGCGCGCAGCTGACCCAGGTTCAGGCGGTTGCCGTAGATGTAGTGGATGTCGCCCAGCTCGCCCGTGTCGACGAGCTCCTTGAGCTTGTTGACGCCCGGGTGGTACTGCAGCAGATGGCCGACCATGAGCACGCGGCCGGCGGACCGCGCCGCATCGACGGCCCGCTCGGCGTCGGCGACGTTCGTCGCCAGCGGCTTCTCCACGAAGCAGTGCTTGCCGGCCTCGAGCACCCGGACGGCGAGATCGGCGTGGGTCGGCACGGGCGTGGCGAGGACGATCGCGTCCAGCGTGTCGTCGCCCAGGAGGTCGTCGAGCTCCCCGGTGAAGCGCGTGCTGCGGTAGACCGGCTCGTACTTGGCGCGTACGTCTTCGCGCCCGTCGCACAGCCAGGCCAGCTCGCAGCCGGGCAGCGCGTCGAAGTTGCGTGCCAGGTTCGGCCCCCAGTAGCCGAGCCCGACGACGCCGATGCGCAGCCGGCTCACAGGCGCACGACGTTCGCCGCCGCCAGGTCGCGGGTGACGCCGCGCAGGTCCAGCAGCGCGGGGACGCGCCCGGCCAGCGCGCCGTGGTCGATGCCCGGGTGCGCGGTGACGACCACGAGCAGGTCGGCGCCGTCGACCACGTCGTCGAGCGGCTCGTGGCGCAGCTCCGCCTCGCGGACCTCCGGCACGTACTCGTCGTGGTAGTGCAGCTCCGCGCCGAGCGCCTGCAGCAGCGTGACGATCTTCAGCGCGGGGCTCTCGCGCACGTCGCCGACGCCCGCCTTGTAGGAGACGCCCAGCAGCCCGACCTTCGCCCCCCGGACGGCCTTGCCCTGGTCGTTGAGCGCGCGCTCGATCCGGGCGACGCAGTGGTAGGGCATCTGCTGGTTGATCCGGCCGGCGAGCTCGATGAACTCGGTGGTCATGTCGAACTCGCGGGCGCGCCAGCTCAGGTAGAACGGGTCGACCGGCAGGCAGTGGCCGCCCATCCCGGGGCCCGGCTCGAAGCGCATGAACCCGTACGGCTTCGTGGAGGCCGCGTCGACGACCTCCCAGATGTCGATCCCCATCCGGTCGGTGAGCATCGCCAGCTCGTTGACCAGCGCGATGTTGACGCTGCGGAAGATGTTCTCCAGCAGCTTGGTCAGCTCGGCGACCTCGGGGCTCGAGACGCGCACGACGGTGTCGCAGACCCGCTCGTAGAGCTCGACAGCGCGGTCCGCGCACCCCTCGGTCAGCCCGCCGACGACCTTCGGCGTCGTGCGCAGCGTGAAGTCCGTGCGGCCCGGGTCGACGCGCTCGGGCGAGAAGGCGAGGTGGAAGTCGCGGCCCGCGCCGAGCCCCGACTCCTCCAGCAGCGGCACGAGCTGCTCGCGCGTGGTGCCGGGGTAGGTCGTCGACTCGAGCACCACGAGCTGGCCGCTCTGCAGAACGCCCGCGACCGCGCGGGCCGAGTCCATGAGCGGCCCGAGGTCGGGCTCGCGGTTCTGCGTCAGCGGCGTGGGCACGGCGACGAGGATCGCCTCGGTGCCCGCGAGGTCCGCGTAGCGCGTCGTCGGCCTGATCCGGCCGTCCACGGCGCGCAGGCGCTCGGAGGGGATGTCCTCGATGTAGGAGTCGCCCGCGCGGAGGGCGGCGACCTTGCGCTGGTCGACGTCCAGCCCGACGACGTCGTGGCCCGCCTCGGCGAAGGCCACGGCGAGCGGCAGGCCGACATAGCCGAGGCCCACGATCCCGATGCTCATAGCGCCGCAGCGTAGCTTTCCGGCCCGATGGCCCGTGGCGAGGCCTTTCGCCTACGCTGCCTCGGCCGTGGCCGACCCGCCCCCCGACCGCTGTGACGTCGCCGTCGTCGGCGCGGGAATCCTCGGGCTCGCGGTGGCGCGCGAGCTGCTTGCGCGCGACCCCGCGCGCAGCGTCGTGGTGCTCGAGCGCGAGGACGAGGTGGGCGCGCACCAGACGGGCCACAACTCGGGCGTCGTGCACGCGGGCATCTACTACGAGCCCGGCTCGCTGAAGGCTCGCCTCTGCGTCGAGGGCGCGCGCGAGCTGGCGGCGTACTGCGAGGAGCGCGGGGTCGCCCACGAGACGTGCGGGAAGGTCATCGTGGCGACCTCGGCCGGGGAGCTCGGGCGCCTCGACGAGCTGGAGCGCCGGGGGCGGGCGAACGGGGTGCCGGGGCTGCGGCGCCTGGACGCGGACGGGATCCGCGCGCTCGAGCCGCACGCGGCGGGGATCGCGGGCCTGCACTCGCCGGCCACCGGGATCGCCGACTTCGGCGGCGTGGCGCGAGCGCTCGCCGACGACGTCGGCGCGGTGTTCGGAGGCTGCGGCGTCGAGGCCGTGCTGCCGCGGGCGCGCTCGATCGTGCTGCGCCACGCGCGAGGCGAGCTGGAGGCGGGCCGGGCGGTGTTCTGCGCGGGCGCGTGGTCGGACCGCCTGGCGGTCGCCGCGGGTGCCGACGCGGACCCGCGGATCGTGCCGTTCCGCGGCGCGTACCTGCGGCTGAAGCCGGAGCGGCGCCATCTCGTGCGCTCGCTGATCTACCCGGTGCCGGACCCCTCGCTGCCGTTCCTCGGCGTGCACCTGACACGCCACACGAGCGGCGAGGTGCTGGTCGGGCCGACCGCGCTGCTCGCCGGGGCGCGCGACGCCTACCGGCTGGGGCGCGTGTCGGGGCGCGACCTGGCGGACACGCTGCGCTGGCCCGGCTCCTGGCGCATGTTCGCGCGCTGGTGGCGGACGGGGGCGGTCGAGCTGCGCCACGCGGCGCGGCGCTCCGCGTTCGTGCGGGCCGCCGCGCGGTTCGTGCCGGAGCTGACCGTGGACGACGTCGAGCCGGCGTTCGCGGGCGTGCGCGCCCAGGCGCTCACGCGCGCCGGCCGCCTCGTCGACGACTTCGTCTTCTCTCACACGGCGCGCGCGCTGCACGTCCGCAACGCGCCCTCCCCCGCCGCGACCTCGTCGCTGGCCATCGCCCGCCACGTCGCCGACGAGATCGAACGGCTGTAGGCCCAGTGGGGGTGGGCGGGGTCCGATTCGCGATGACGGCTCCAGTGGCCGCGCGGCGCCGCCTCGGCACCCCTAGAGCCGTGGCAGGCGACGGCCCAGCCACGGCGCCATCGTCTCCGCGAACGTCGCGCTCAGGTGGTAGGTGTTGCGGTACACGAGCGCGTTGCCGATCACCGCGGGGCAGCGGTCGTCGGGACAGAGCAGCTTCAGCGGGTCGACGAGCTTGACGCCGCGCACCCGGCGGGCGGCCTTGGCGTCGTGCGCCAGCTTGGACGAGCGCTTCGGGCGGAACGAGCACTCCGCCAGGTCGTCGACGTGGTCGGAGACGCAGGCGGCGACGTTGAACGGCGCCCGCGCCTGGTCGCGGATCACCACGACCTTCGCCCCCGTCGCGCGGAGCCGGCGCAGCGTCCGCGTCAGCCCGGCGGCGAGGTACGGCTCGCTGGCCTCGCGGTCGAGCCGCTCGCCGTCGACCTTCACGTCGTAGCGGTTGCCGGTGCCGGTGCTGAGCACGACGAGCCGCGGCCGCTCGCGCTCGATCCTGCGCATCGAGCTCTCGCGCCACCTGTCGCAGCCCGGCCGGTAGGCGACGTCGGCCGGAGTGCAGCCCCCGCGGGTGAGGCTGACCAGGCGCCAGCTCCGCCGCTTGGCCAGCTTCAGCATCGCGGGCGCGTACTGCAGCCCGTGCGAATCGCCGAACAGCACCACCCGCCGCTTCGAGCCCGGCTCCCCGTAGACGCACTCGGGCGACGTGTCGCGGGCGTCGTTCTTCAGGTGGCAGCCGTCGTCGAACATCGGCCCGCGGTCCTCCTCCGCCTCGCGCAGGTCGGGCCTGATCGCCGTCGCGGACGTCTGCAACAGCTCCCCCTGCTCGATCGCCTTCGCGCCCTCCACCTCGCTGCCCTTCGCGACCGGGACCGTGTTCTGAGCGCCTGCGACCACGAGCCCGAGCGCCGTGGCGCTCGCGGTGCAGCCGAGCCCCACCGCGATCGCCCGCCGCGGCCGCCGGGCCAGTGTGCGCGAGTGGCGGTAGCGCTCCTCGATCAGGTGGTGGGTCACGATCGTCGGCACCCAGGCGGCGAGCGTCACCACGATGTTCTGGGCCATGGTGAGCGGGCCCCAGACCGTCGCGGCGAAGACGAGCGCGGGCCAGTGCCACAGGTACCAGGCGTAGGAGATCTTCCCGAGGTACTGCAGCGGCGCGACGCACAGCAGCGCGATCGGCCGCGACCGCACGGCGGCGGTCCCGGCCACGATGATCGCGGCGGTGGCCAGCGTCGGCGCCAGCGCCCGCCAGCCCGGGTACGGGACGTCGTTGGTGAAGGCCACCGTCGCCCAGACCAGCACGGCGAGGCCGCCGGCCGCGAGGGCTCCGGAGAGCAGGCGCGGCATGCGCAGGCCCGCCGGCAGCGCGAGCGCGAGAGCGCATCCGACCAGGATCTCCCACACGCGCGTCAGGCTCGAGAAGTACGCCGCCTGGATGTCGACCGCGCTGTACCAGATGCTGTACGCGAGCGAGCCCAGCCCGATCGTCGCGACGAGGCCCCACAGCGCCGGACGGACCGACCGGCCGTTGCGCGCGAACAGCGCGATCGCGACGAAGATCAGCAGGGGCCACAGCAGGTAGAACTGCTCCTCGACCGACAGCGACCAGTAGTGCTGGACCGGGCTGACGTCGGGATCCTCGAAGGCGAAGTAGTCGACCGCCTCGACGACGTAGCGCCAGTTGACGACGTACAGCGCGGCGGCCACCGCGTCCCACGAGGTCTCGTACGCGCGGATCGGCGTGAACAGCACGGCCGCGAGGACGAGGATCACCGCCAGGACCGTCACGGCCAGCGGGAGCAGCCGCCGGGCGCGGCGGGCGTAGAAGCGCAGCAGCGACACGCCGCCGGTCCGCTGCACCTCCTTGAGGATCAGCCCCGTGATGAGGAACCCCGACAGCACGAAGAAGATGTCGAGGCCGACGAAGCCGCCCTCGGCCAGCGGGATCCCCGCATGGCAGGCGAGGACCAGCACGAGGGCGAAGCCTCGCACTCCCTGGATGTCCCGGCGGAAGCCTTCGGCTGTGGCGGCGCCCGAGACCGGCGTCGTCGCTTTCTGGCTCGAGTCGGCGACCATGAGGTCGCCCCTCACCATGCCAAAACCGGCTCGCGGGTCAGCGCACCGGCCGGAACGCCGACAGGTCCGGCCAGCCGCCGAGCAGCCGCAGCGCCGCGGCGTAGAGCGCCAAGCCGAGCACCGCGACGAGCGCTGACGGCAGCGGCGCCAAGGCCGCCGCCGCGCCGACCGCGGCCGCCGCGAGCACGCGGGACAGCAGCGCCGCCGACGGGCGCAGGCGAGCGTGGGCGAGCGCGAGCGCCAGGCCGAAGGAGAGCGCGAGGCCGACCTCGCCGAGCACCGTCGCCACCGCGCCGCCCCGCGCCCCGTGCGCCGAGATCAACGCCGCGCCGACCGCGGCGGCCACGGCCACGCCGCCGACGTTCAGCCACATGAGCGTGCGCTCACGCCCCAGCGACAGCAGCGCGAAGCCCCACGGCGCCGCGACGAACGAGGCGAACAGCGCCGCCGCCTGGATGCGCAGGATCGGCGCGGCGTCGTCGAACTCGCCGCCGGCCACGACCTCGATCACCGCCGGGGCGCCCAGCGCCAGCCCGAGCGCCAGGCCCGCGCCCACCGCGGCGCAGGCCTGCGACACGCGCGCCACCGCCGAGCGCAGGCGGTCGTCGTCGCCGGCGGCGGCCGCCCGCGTGAACACCGGGAACGCCGCGGTCACGGCGAGCGCCGGCAGGACGCTCAGCACCTCGACGACGCGAAACGACGCGCCGAAGAGCCCGGTGTCGCGCTCGGAGGCCAGCAGCGCCATCTCGACCACCGCCACGCGGAAGAACAGGACGCTGGCCGCCGCGGCGACCGCGAACGGGATCGTCTGGCGCAGCAGCGGCGCCCAGCGGCGCGGCTCGCCCGAGGGGGCGACGCGCGCTCCGCGCACGGACGCGACCACGACGGCGAAGCCCGCCAGCGCGGCGGGCACGAGCAGCGCGAAGAAGAGCAGCAGCGAAGCCCCCGCCGCCACGCCGCCCACGATCAGCGCGGCGGCGGCCGCCTGTCGCACGAGGTCCGCCAACGCCATGCGGCCCGCGCGCAGGCGCACGAGCAGGTCCATGCCGAGCGTCGTCCCGGCGTTCTGGACCACGAGCCCCAGCCCCGCCAGCGCCGTGCCCGCCACGACCGTGGTCTCCTGGCCGGCCACCGCGGCGAGCGCCACGACGAGCGCCACGCCGGCCACCGTCGCCGCGAGCCGCAGGCCCAGCAGGTCGGCCATGAGCGCCCGCCGGGCGCCGTCGGGCGCCTTGGCGAGCTCGCGGACGCCGAGCGTCGTCAGGCCGAGGTCGGTCAGCCCGCCGACGATCGCCACGAGCGACAGCACCGTCACGTAGCGGCCGGTGTCGTCGACGCCGAGGTGGCGGAACAGCAGCGCGACCGCGCCGACCGTCAGGAGCTGGCCGGCGAGGAAGCCGCCCGCCCGCAGCGCCCCGCCGACGGCCGCGTCGCGGCCCTCGGAGACGTCGGCGGCAGCGGGCACGCGGCAATCGTACGAGGGGGCCAGGCAGTAGGGTGCACGCCGAGCGAAACGGCGCGACCTTTCGCCCGCCGGCCCGTTCCAGCAGAAGCCCCATGGGCCGCCTGTCTTCCACCATGAGTCCCTTCCCCCCTCCCGCGGCCCGCGGAACCGCTCCCGACGAGCCTCGGCCCGACCCGGAGGCGCTGCGTCCCCCGGCGCAGACGGTCGTCGGCGTGCCGCTGGCGCTGACGGACTACGAGCGGACGATGGACTGGATGGACGCGGTCGTCGCCGCGCGCGAGAAGGCGATCGTCACCGCCGCCGCGGTGCACCTCATCATGGTCGCCCGCGAGGATCCGGCGACCCGCGCCGCGATCGCCGACTCGCGCGTGCTGGCGGTGCCCGACGGCCAGCCGCTCGTGTGGGCGCTGAAGGCGCTCGGGAAGGCGGACGCCTCGCGCGTCTACGGCCCCGACCTCATGGCCCGGCATCTCGAGCGCTCGATCGCGACCGGCGTGCGCCACTACCTCTACGGCGGCCGCAACCAGGGCGCGCTCGTCCAGCTCGTCAACGAGCTGCGCCGCCGCTTCCCGGGCGTGCAGATCGTCGGCGGCTACTCGCCCCCGTTCCGGCCGCTGACCACCGAGGAGGCCGTCTTCGTCGTCGACGACGTCGCGCGCTGCGGCGCCGACGTCGTGTGGGTCGGCACCGGCCAGCCGAAGCAGGAGCAGTGGATGGCCGCGTTCCGCGACCGTCTCGACGCCCCGGTGCTGGCCGGCGTCGGCGCGGCGTTCGACTTCCACGCCGGGCTCGTGCCGCAGGCGCCGCGGTGGATGCAGGCCTGCGGGCTGGAGTGGGCGTACCGCCTGATGCAGGAGCCGCGCCGGCTCTGGCGGCGCTACCTCCGCTACAACCCGCTCTTCGTCGGCGCCTTCGCGCTCCAATGGGCCCAGCGGCGACGCCGATAGGCTGAGGCCGGCAATGCGCTACGACGTATCGATCGTCGGCCTGGGCCGAGTGGGTCTCCCCTTGGCCCTGAGCTTCGCCGACAAGGGCCTCCGGGTGCTCGGCGTAGACAAGGACCCCGAGCGGCTCGCCGCTCTGCGGGAGAAGCGGATGCCGTTCGCCGAGGCGGGCGCGCAGGAGCTGCTCGAGCGCGTCGAGCTCGGTCTGAGCGACCGGGTCGGCGACGCGGCCGAGGCCGAGTCGATCGTCATCACGATCGGCACCCCGAGCTTCAGCCACATCGAGATCGACATGCGCGACATCCGCTCGGCGCTCGACGACCTTCTGCCGGTGCTGCGGGAGGGCCACGCGCTCCTGCTGCGGTCGACCGTCGCGCCCGACACGACCGAGTTCGTCGCCGGCTACCTGGCCAAGCACCGCGGGTTCGACATCGGCGAGGACGTCTTCGTCGCCCACGTGCCGGAGCGCATCGCGGCCGGCCGGTTCCTCGAGGAGATCGCGACGCTTCCGTGCATCGTCGGCGGCGTCGGGGAGCGCTCCGGGGAGGTGGCGGGCCGCCTGTTCGAGGTGCTCGGCGCGCCGATCGTCCAGACGACGCCGGTGCAGGCCGAGCTGGCGAAGATCTGGACGAACATCCTCCGCTACGCGACGTTCGCGCTGCCGAACCTCCTGATGATGGACTGCGAGCAGCACGACGCGAACGTCTTCGAGGTCATCGACCTCATCAACCGCGACTACCCGCGCGGCGGGATGGCGCAGCCGGGCCTCACCGCGGGCACCTGCCTGCGCAAGGACTTCGCGTTCTCCGAGGAGCGCTCGCCCGCGCCGGGGATGCTGCTGGCGGTCCACCGCGTCAACGAGTCCGTCCCGCGCTTCCTGGTCGACGGGATGAAGCGCCGCGTCGGCAAGCTCAGCGGCAAGAAGGTGGCCGTGCTGGGGCTCGCCTTCAAGGCCGGAACCGACGACGAGCGCGACTCGCTCGCGCACAAGCTCGTGCGGCTGCTGGAGCGCGAGCTCGCCGACGTCGCCGTCCACGACCCGCACGTGCAGACGCCGACGTCCGGCTTCGACGAGGCCGTCGACGCCGCGGACGTCGTCGTCGTCGCGACGAACCATCGCGAGTTCTGCACTCCGGCCGCGCTGCGCGCGATCCGCTCGCAGTCGCGCGAGGACGCCCTCGTCGTCGACCCGTGGGACTGCTTCGGGGCCGGCCAGGTCTTCGCCTACGCCGCCGAGGTCCAGGCCCTCACCGCCGCCTCGTGAGGACGCGGCCTTCAGACGGTCACGGTGGCGATCTCGGTCGTCGGCGCCGGCGGCCGCTCACCGGACTCGGCAAGGTAGGCGAGATGATCGGCGATCGCGCTGCGGATCGCAGACTCGGCGGCAGCGCGGTCGTCCTGCCCGACGGCGAACACCGGCAGCCCGGCCGCCGCGGCGCTCCAGGTTCCGTCCGGGGCCCGTTCGTAGACGACGTTGTAGGTGCTCATCGCAGCTCCTCCAGTCCCGTTGCCGTCCGTATAGTAGCCAGCGTTCCGACCGGCACGTCGCTGCTCGGCTTTCCGCCTCCGGCGATGGTCACCGCCCGTCCATCAGGGTGCATCCAGCGTTCGTGCGACCCCGTCGTGCGGACGGGTCGCCAACCGGCCCGCAGGAGGATGCGCCGCACCTCTCTGTACTTCTTCGCCACGTCTCGAGCGTTCCAGTCGATATGCGACCGCTCGACGCCAGACCGTCACGGAACCGCCTCGTGAGCCGCGTCCTCGTCACGGGTGGGGCCGGCACGATCGGCCAGGCCGTCGTGCGCCGGCTGCTCGGCGACCCGGGCTACGAGGTCCGCGTCTCCGACCAGCGCACGCCGCCGCAGTGGATCCGCGAGGGCTGCGAGGTCCACACGGGCGACCTGCGCGAGCGCGACGAGGCGCGCGCCGCCACGGCCGGCTGCTCGCACGTCGTCCACCTCGCCGCCATCGTCGGCGGGATCGCGAACTTCCACCGGCTCCCCTACACGCTGACGGACGTCAACGCGTCGCTCTACAACGGGGTGATCGGCGCCGCGCTGTCCGAGGGCGTCGAGCGCTTCGTCTACGTGTCCTCCTCGATGGTGTTCGAGCGGGCGACCGAGTTCCCCACGACCGAGGAGCACGTCTGGGAGGTCCCGATGCCGCGCTCGGCGTACGGGTTCTCCAAGCTGGCGGGCGAGGTCTGGGTGCGCGCGGCGCACGAGGAGCACGGCCTCCCGTTCACTATCTGCCGGCCGTTCAACGCCTACGGCCCCGGCGAGATGCCCGAGGACGAGCCGGGCATCGCCCACGCGGTGCCGGACCTGATCCGCAAGGTCCTCTCCGGTCAGGACCCGTTGCAGATCTTCGGCGACGGGACCCAGACGCGCACGCTCACCCACGTCGACGACATCGCCGATGGGATCGTCACCGCGATGGGCCATCCCGCGGGGCTGCACGAGGACTTCAACGTCTCCGCGGCCGAGGAGCTGACGGTGGCCGAGATCGCGCGGATCATCTGGGTCGGCTGCGGGCGGGACCCTGACGCGTTCGCGCTCGAGCACCTGCCGTCGTTTCCCGTCGACGTGGTGCGGCGCTGGCCGAGCGTCGAGAAGGCTCAGCGGCTGCTGGGCTGGCGAGCGCGGATCGGCGTGCAGGAGGGCGTCGGGCAGACGATCGACTGGCTGAAGCGGCAAGATGTGAACCCGTGAGCAAGCGGAGAGCGCTCATCACGGGCATCACGGGCCAGGACGGCTCGTACCTGGCGGAGCTGCTCCTGGCCAAGGGCTACGACGTCCACGGCATGGTCCGGCGGGCGTCCACGGAGAAGTTCGACCGCATCGAGCACCTGCGCGAGCGCATCACGCTGCACCAGGGCGACCTGCTCGACCACCGCTCGCTGACCGACACGCTGCGCGCCTCGCGTCCGGACGAGATCTACAACCTGGCGGCGATGTCGTTCGTCGCCGTGTCGTGGATCCAGCCGACGCTGACCGCCGAGTTCACGGGCGTCGGCGTGACGCGCCTGCTCGAGGCGATGCGCGAGGTCTGCCCGGAGGCGCGCTTCTACCAGGCGTCGAGCTCGGAGATGTTCGGCCGGGTGCTCGAGATGCCGCAGAACGAGAAGACGCCGTTCTACCCGCGCTCGCCCTACGGGGTCGCCAAGGCGTACGGGCACTTCATCACCGTCAACTACCGCGAGTCCTACGACCTCCACGCGACCTCCGGCATCCTCTTCAACCACGAGAGCGAGCGGCGCGGGCTCGAGTTCGTCACCCGCAAGATCACCTGGCACGCGGCCGCGATCCGACTCGGCCTGCGCGACCACCTCGCGCTCGGCAACCTCGACGCGGAGCGCGACTGGGGCTACGCCAAGGACTACGTCGAGGCGATGTGGCTCATGCTCCAACGCGACGAGCCGACCGACTACGTCATCGCCACCGGCAAGTCGAACTCCGTGCGGGCGTGCGTCGAGATCGCCTTCGACCACGTCGGGCTCGCGTGGCAGGACCACGTCCGCATCGATCCCGAGCTCGTCCGTCCCGCGGAGGTCGACCACCTCGTCGGCGACCCCACGAAGGCCCGCGAGGAGCTCGGCTGGGTCCCGAAGACGACGTTCGAGGAGCTCATCCGCCTGATGGTCGCCTCGGACCTGCGCCTCCTGGCGCGTTGAGCCTTGCGGCGGAGGGTACGTTTGTGAGCCACCCAGCGAGGAGCGTGTCGATGAGCATCGTCCCCGGGCGCAAGCCGTCCAAGAAGCAGAAGGCCACGCGCGCCGCGAAGAAGGCCGCCAAGACCGCGGCGAAGGCCAAGGCGGTGCAGAAGGCTCCGAAGGCGGCGGCGACGGTGTGGGCGGGCAGGCGCTCCGGCAAGGCCGTGAAGGCGGCCGGGATCGCGGTCGTCGGCTTCGTCACGCTGCGCGCCCTGCGCAAGCGCCGCGGGGGCTCCGACGATGCCGCGTCCGAGGGCACCGGCAGCAGCTACCGCACGGCCGAGACCCCGGCCTCCAGCCAGCAGACCGGGGCGTCGGGACCGTCGCCGTCCGGCCCGACCGCCACCGAGGCGGCCAAGCCCGCGTCTCCGGCGCCGGAGGAGCGCGTGACGCCGCCCCACGGCGACAAGGCCGCGGATGCCACCGCGTCCTCCGAGGGCCCCGTCGCGCCGGACGGGGGACCGGCCGAGTCCACCGGTCCGGACTCGCCCGCCGAGGCCCCGCGGCAGACCTGAGCGGCCCGAGCCGAGTCTGAGCCCTGCGGCGCGCGGCGCCCGCCTGCTCGGTCCCGCCTACGCGGAGCCGCGACGCAGGTCGTCGAGGTCGGTCCTGACCATCTGGGCGATCAGCTCCTCGAACGACGTGGCCGGCTCCCAGCCGAGCCGCTCGCGCGCCAGCGAGGCGTCGCCCACCTGCGGCGTCGTCTCGGGCGGGCGCACGAACGCCGGGTCCACCCGCACGCGTCCTTCTGGATCGAGCCCGGCGGCGGCGAAGGCGGTCGCGACCAGCTCGTGGACGGTCCTGCCGCGCCCGCTCGCGAGCACGTAGTCGCGCGGCTCGTCCTGCGCGACCATCAGCAGCGCCGCGCGCATGAGATCGCGCGCCGCCGACCAGTCGCGCACCGCGTCGAGGTCGCCCAGGACGAGCTCGTCCTGGAGCCCGAGCGCGATCGCCGCGGCGCCGCGCGTGACCTTGCGCGTGACGAAGCGCTCGGGCCGGCGCTCGGACTCGTGGTTGTAGAGGATGCCGCTGCTGACGTGGGCGCCCCGCTCGCGCCAGACCCGCCCGAGCTGGAGGGCGGCGAGCTTCGCGACCCCGTACGGGGTGCGGGGGCGCATCGGCGAGCTCTCGCGCTGCGGCGACTCGCACGCGTCGCCGAACACCTCGCCCGAGCTGGCGAGGAAGATGCGGGCCTCCGGTCTCGCCGCCGTCGCGGCGTCGAGGATCACGGCGGTCGCGGCGGCGATCGCCGTGAAGGTCTCGACCGGTTGAGCCCACGACTCGGGGACGAACGTGGGCGCCGCCAGATGGAAGACGCGGTCGGCGGCGGCGCCGGCGACCGCGTGGCGCAGCGAGTCGGGGTCGAGCAGGTCCGCGTAGACGGTCTCGACGCCGGGCGGCGTCGGTGCGTCGCGCCGGATCGTGCCCACGACCTCGTGGCCCTCCTGGAGCAGCAGCTCCGCCAGCAGCGAGCCGTCCTGGCCCGCCACGCCGGTCACCAAGGCGCGCATCGGGCCGATGCTATTGCGCGAAGATCACCGCGGACCCCGGCATCTGCCGGGGCCCGCGGCCTGGTGTCGGATCATCGGCCTACAGCCCGGAGGAGAGGAGAGGGGTGCAGACCATCGTCCACCGTGTCCGCCGCAGCCCTGGGTCAAGGGGCCGGTATGGGCGGCGGACGACTCACAAGGTAGCCAAGTCGCGACGGTCCGGCCATGGACATCCTGAGAGCGTCCGCTCGACCGGTGGGGCAGGTCAGCCGGCGGCGCCCCTGGCCCAGGCGAGCGTGCGCTCGAGCCCGTCGGAGAGCTCGACTTCGGCGCTCCAGCCGAGCTCCTCCCGAGCGCGCGTCACGTCGAGGCAGCTGCGCTCCATCTCGCCCAGGCGAGCCTCGGCGAAGACGGGCTCGAAGT
>JANJUA010000110.1 GCA_024710825.1 Solirubrobacteraceae bacterium | reverse complement strand
GCTCACCGCGCTGGTCGGCTGGCGGGCGGCGCTCGGGGCGCTCGCGGCCCTACCGCTGGGCGCGGCGGTGCTCATGGCGTGGCGGCTGCCCGACGCGCCGCCGCCGGCGACGGCCGGTGGTGGGCTGCGCGCGCTGGGCGGCCACCTGCGCAACGCCGCTCTGCTGCGGGCGACCGCGGTCGGCTGCTGCATGTTCTTCTGCTTCGTCGGGTTCTTCTCGTACCTGCCCTTCCGCCTGGCCGAGCCGCCGTTCGGATGGGGGCCGGAGGTCTCGAGCCTCGTGTTCGTCCTGTGGGGCCTCGGGCTGCTCGCTCCCAGGATCGGCGGCCTCGTCGACCGCACGGGATGGCCGCCCGTCGCGCGCGTCGCGCTCGGGCTCAGCGCCGCGGGCGCGCTCCTCAGCCTTTCGGCGTCGCTGGCGCTGCTGCTGCCGGCGCTCGTGCTCGTCACGCTGGCGAACTTCGCCGCCTCGACCTCCGCGCGGCTCGGGTCGGCGCTCGCCGTCGACGCCGACCGCGGGCTTGCGTCGGCGCTGTACTTCAGCCTCTACTACGCCGCGGGCGCCCTGGCCGGCTACGTGCCCGGGCTCGCGTGGGAGCGCTGGGGCTGGCCGGGCGTCGCCGGGGTCCTGCTCGTCGCGCAGGCGCTCGCGCTCGCGGCGCTGCTCAGCGGCGCGCCGCTGCGCCGTTGGCTTCGTAGCGCTGCGCTTCCGAGGTGGCGCGCGCGGCCGCGACCGTCGCGTCGATGAGCTCGCGCTGGCGCGGCTCGTCGCCGCTGACGCGGCTGTGCGGCACGGGCAGGTTGATCGCGGCGACGACCTCGCCCGTGTAGTCGCGCACGGGCGCCGCGACCGCCCACACGTCGGGGTCGGTCTCGCCGTCGTTGAGCGCGTAGCCCTGCTCGGCCACCTCGTCGAGGTGGGCGAGGAAGCCCCTTGGCGAGGCGAGCGCGTTGGGCCCGCGCTTTGGCCACGAGCGTCCGTCGGGCAGCGCCTCGGCCACCTCGTCGCGCGGCCGCCACGCGAGGAGGACCTTGCCCGACGCGCTGCCCGGATAGGCCAGGTGGCGGTGGCCGACAGGATGGAAGATCTTCCAGGTGTGGCGGCTCTCGCGGCCGTCGATGTGCACGACGTCGAGGCCGTCGAGCGCGGTGATCTGCACCGTCTCGCCGGTGACCTCGGCGAGCTTGTCGGCGGGGTCTGCGACCGCGCGCACGAGGTCGTTCGTCGCGAGCGTCACGGCCGCGAGGCGGAGGATCTGGAAGTGGGGCGCGAACCGGCCGGTCCGGTCGTCGTAGAGGACGAAGCCGTGGCGCTCGAGCGCGTGCAGGAGCCGGCGCACGGTGCTGGGCGCGAGCTCGAGCTCCTCGGACACCTCGCTGACGGTGCGGGTCGGGTGCTCGGCGGAGAACGACTTGAGGACCTCGAGCAGGCGCTCGGCCGATCGCAGGGTCTGGGGCTCGCCTGTGGACTTCTTCGCCATGGTGGACTGCCCATTATATGCGCGCGTTAGGCGCGATATGGAGCTTCTGGGTTGACACCCGCCCACCGCGCCGCCATACTGCACCAGAGTCTGACCAGACAAGCCACTATATGGTTTACACGGAGGCTCGAAGACGAATGGCAGTCACCACCCCGCCAAGCGCATCAACACTCGAGGAGACGCGGGCCTTCCTGCGCGACCGGCTCGGGCTTCCGGGCAACGACCTGCATGACCTGCCGTCCTCGGACAAGCGCTTCCCCGACGGCGCGCACTACCGGCTTGAGCTGCCGGGTCTGCAGACGCCGGACGCCATGAAGGCGGGGCTGGACGAGGCGCGCGCCCGCGGGCTCACCGTCCACCGCGTGACCCACACGATCGGGATCATGCGCAACACCGACTCCGAGCTCGCGGAGATGGCGCGCATAGCTCGCGAATGGGGCGTCGAGGTCATCCTCTCGGTCGGGCCGCGGGCCACCTACGACCTCTCCCCGTCGGTCCACACCCCCGAGGGCGTGCGCATCGGCTATCGCCTGCGCGGCACCGAGCAGCTCGTCCGCGGCATCGAAGACGTCAAGCGCGCCGTCTCCTTCGGCGTACGCGGGATCATGTGCTACGACGAGGGCATGCTGTGGGTGCTCGACGAGATGCGTCGAGCCGGCCAGCTGCCGGAGGACATGCACATCAAGGTCTCCGCGCACTGCGGCCATGGCAACCCCGCGTCGATGAAGGTGCTCGAGCGCCTCGGCGCCGGCTCCATCAACCCCGTCCGGGACCTCGACGCGCCGACGTGGGCGGCGCTGCGGGCGTCGACCGACCTGCCCATGGACTTCTCCACCGAGGCGCCGGCGTCGTCTGGCGGCTTCTACCGCGACTACGACGCCCCGGAGATCGTCCGCGTCGCCGCGCCGGTGTACTGCAAGTCCGGCGGCGCGGAGATGACCACTCACGCGTTCGCGACCTCGGCCGACAAGGCCCGCAGCTATGCGCGTCGCATGGAGCTCATCAAGCGGATGCTCGACACGTACCTGCCCGAGGCGGTCTGCTCGGAGCAGGGCCCCGGGGATCTCTCGATCCCCGTGGTCTGACGATGTCCGGTCCGGCGCCATCCTCCGGCCGAGACGGTCCGCTCAACGGCGTAAGGGTCCTGGACCTCACCCGCGTGGTGGCGGGCCCGTACGCCACGATGATCCTGGCCGACCTCGGCGCGGAGGTCATCAAGCTCGAGCGCCCCGGGAC
>JANJUA010000101.1 GCA_024710825.1 Solirubrobacteraceae bacterium | reverse complement strand
GCCCTCGGCGTGCGGCATCTGAGGGCAGACCGGCAGGTCGTAGGCGAACACGGCGTGCTCGGCCGCCGTACGCGGGTCGTCGAACGGCAGGCTGCCGACGCCCGTGGTCGCCCAGGGCGGCAGCGCGTCGAGCGGGGTCATCTCAGACCCCCGCGGTCAGTGCCGCCCGTCGGCGGCGCGCGGCCTCCATCATGTGCTCGAGGGCGGGGAGGGCCTCCTCCCAGCCGCGGGTCTTCAGCCCGCAATCCGGGTTGACCCACAGCCGCTCGCGGGGGATGTGGGCCTCCGCGAGCTCGAGCAGGCGCTCGATCTCCTCGACCGACGGGACGCGGGGGGAGTGGATGTCGTAGATGCCCGGGCCGACCTCGTTGTCGTAGCCGGCCGTCGCGAAGGCCTCCAGCACCTCCATGTCCGAGCGCGACGCCTCGATCGACAGCACGTCGGCGTCGAGCCGGGCGATGTGGGCCATGATGTCGTTGAACGCCGAGTAGCACATGTGGGTGTGCACCTGGGTGTCGGCTCGGACGGGCGCGGTCGTCAGCCGGAAGCAGTCGACCGCCCAGCGCAGGTACTCCTCGCGCTCGGCGCGCCGCAGCGGCACGCCCTCGCGCAGCGCGGCCTCGTCGACCTGGATGGCGGCCGCTCCCGCCCGCTCGAGGTCGAGGACCTCGTCCTGGATCGCCAGCGCCACCTGCGCGCACGTCTCCGCTCGCGGCTGGTCGTCGCGGACGAAGGACCACTGCAGGATCGTGACCGGCCCCGTGAGCATGCCCTTGACGGGCCGGTCGGTCAGCGACTGCGCGTACGTCCACCAGCGGACGGTCATCGGCGCCGGCCGCGACACGTCGCCGTAGAGGATCGGCGGCTTCACGCAGCGACTGCCGTAGGACTGCACCCAGCCGTGCTCGGAGAACGCGAACCCGGCGAGCTGCTCGCCGAAGTACTCGACCATGTCGTTACGCTCCGGCTCGCCGTGCACGAGCACGTCGAGCCCGAGCCGCTCCTGGGCCTCGATCACGTGGGCGATCTCGGCCTCCATCCTCGCCTGGTAGTCGGCGGCGGACAGCTCCCCGGCGCGCAGCGCCCGTCGCGCCGCGCGGATCGCCTCGGTCTGCGGGAACGAGCCGATCGTCGTCGTCGGCAGCTCGGGCAGGCCGAGACGCGCCCGCTGGGCCGCGCGACGCCGCGCGTACGGGGCGTCGCGCTCGTAGGCGTCGGGCTCCAGCGCTCCGACCCGCGCCCGCACGGCCGGGTCGTTGGTCCTCGCCGAGCGGCGGCGGTCACCGGCCGCGTCGCGGCCGTCGGCGAGCAGCTCGTCGCGGCGCTCGGGAGCGGCGACGGCCTCCGCCAGCACGCCGAGCTCGACGAGCCGCTCGGCGGCGAAGGCCAGCCAGCGGCGGACCTCGGGATCGATCCGGGCCTCCCGCGCCGCCTCGTGCGGCACGTGCAGCAGCGAGCAGGAGGTGGCGATCGTGACCCGGTCGGCGCCGAGCGCGGCGACTGCGGCGTCGACGCGGTCGAGCGCGGCGTCGAGGTCGGTGGCCCAGACGTTGCGGCCGTCGACGACGCCCAGCGACAGCCGCGTCGGGCGGTCGGCGAGCTCCCGCAGGGCGGGGGCGAGCTGCTCCGGGGCGCGGACCAGGTCGAGGTGCAGCTCGTCGGCGTCCAGCGCGGCGACGCGATCCAGCGATCCGCCGGCGTCGAGCCCGGCGAAGTACGTGGTCAGGCAGAGCCGCGCGCCGGCCGCGGCGCGGCGCAGCTCGGGCCAGGCGCCGGCGAAGGCGTCGAGCTCGCCCGGGGCGCGGTCGAGCGCGAGGCAGGGCTCGTCGAGCTGGATCTCCGCCGCGCCGGCGGCGGCGATCGTCCCCAGCAGCTCCGCGTAGGCTCCCACCAGCGCGTCGAGCGCGTCGAGCGGGCGGTCGAGGCCCTTGGAGAGCGCCAGGAAGCTCAGCGGCCCCAGCACGACGGGGCGTGTCGCGATGCCGATCTCGTCGGCCTCGCGCAGCTGGTCGAGCCAGTGGTCGGCGCGCGGGGAGAACGCCTGGCCGGGCGCCAGCTCGGGCACGAGGTAGTGGTAGTTCGTGTCGAACCACTTCGTCATCTCCAGCGGCCGGACGTCGGCGGCGCCGCGCGCCAGCGTGAAGTAGCCGGCGAGGCCGTCGCGGTCGAGCTCGCCGAAGCGGGCCGGTACGGCGCCGAGCGCCCAGGCGGTGTCGAGGACGTGGTCGTACAGGCTGTGGTCGCCGGAGGGGATCGCGTCGATGCCGGCCGCGCAGGCCCGGCGCCAGCCGGCGGCGCGGACGGTCCGCGCGGTGGCGAGGAGGTCGGCTTCGCTCGTGCGGCCGGCCCAGTGGGACTCCAGCGCGTGCTTTAGCTCGCGATCGGCTCCCATCCGGGGAAGGCCGAGGACGGCGGTGCGGGCCATGGTGGTGCTCCTGTCTGGCTCGGGTGGCCCAGTCGCGAGGCCACTGTGGTCGAGGCTGGAGTCGACAGGTCTTCGGGCTCGGACGTGACCGGGGCGACCGCCTTCCCAGGCGCGTGCCCAGTGGCTCGGTGGTCGCCGCGCTCGTCCCTACCGCTGCGCGTCAGCTCCGGCTTCTGACCGGATTCCCTGACCCTGGTGGGTGCGATCGGCTCCACCACAGACCATAACGGGTGGTCGGGCCCTGCGGCTCCGACCTGCCCGTCGCCGGACAGGTCGGTGTCCTGCGCGACGCAGGTCTCTAGACCGTCACCGCCCCGTCGATCGCCACCTCGGAGCCGGTGACGTAGCCGCTCGCGTCGGAGGCGAGGAAGAGGACGAGCTCCGCGACCTCCTCGGGCTGGCCGACGCGCCGCAGCGGGATGCTCGCGCCCGGGTCCGGGCGGCCCTCGGCGAACTCAGTCTCCGACATCGGCGTCCGGATCAGGCCGGGATGCACCGAGTTGACGCGCACGCCGAACGGCGCCAGCTCCAGCGCGGCCGCCTTCGTCATGCCGCGCACCGCCCACTTGCTCGCGACGTACGCGTGGATGCGCGGGTCGCCGCGCAGGCCGGCGGCCGAGGAGATGTTCACGATCGAGCCCGAGCCCTGCTCGCACATCACGCGCGCGGCCGCGCGCATGCCGAGGAAGACGCCCGTCTGGTTGATCTCCACGACCCGCCGGTAGTCCTCCGGCGACGTCTCCAGCAGGCCGCCGGTGTGCCAGACGCCGGCGTTGTTGACGAGGCAGTCCAGCCGCCCGTGGCGGGCGACGACGTCGGCCATCGCGGCGTCCCAGGCGGCGGCGTCGGTCACGTCGAGGTCGACGTAGGTCGCCTGCTCGCCGATCGCGGCGGCCGTCGCGCGCCCCGCCTCGCCCTGCACGTCGGTGAGCACGACGGTCGCGCCCTCGGCCGCGAACAGCCGCGCCTCGCACGCGCCCTGCCCGCGCTCGAGCGCGGCGCCCGTCACGAGCGCCACCTTGCCGTCGAGTCGTCTCATTCCTGCGTCCTTTCGTTGATCAAGCAGCGGGCTCGTAGAGCTCGAAGACGGACCCGGCGGGCTCGCGCACGTACACGGCGCGCCCGGTGGCGAACGTCACGGTCTCGCCGAGCGGCGCGGCGCCCTCCGCCCGGACGCGCGCGAGCGCCGCGTCGAGGTCCGCGACGCGGAACGCCACGTGGCCGTGCCCCACGCGCACCGGAGCGGCGTCCTCGTGGCCCTCGGGCACGCCCGCGAAGGCGACGAGCTCGAGCACCCCGCCGTCGGGGTGGCGCAGCTGGGCCAGCGAGCAGCGCAGCCCGGGCACGCCGGTGAGCGTCGCGATCGCCTCGGCGTGGGCGTCGCGGAACAGCTCGTCGGAGCCGAACGCCGCGGCGTAGAAGCGCACGCCCGCGTCGAGGTCGGAGACGGCGAGCGAGGCGTGGTCGGTCGCGCTCACAGCAGCCGCTCCGGGCGCTGGAGGTACTCGCGCAGCTCGCCGAGGAAGGCGGCGGCGTCCGCGCCGTAGAGGATGCGGTGATCGCTGCACAGCGTGAGGTCCATCACATGGCGCGCCACGATCGCGTCGCCGTCGGCGACCGGTCGGCGCTCGAGCGCTCCGACGGCCAGGATCGCGGCTTGGGGGAGGTTGACCACGGCGCTGAAGGACCGGACGCCGAACATGCCGAGGTTCGACACGGTGAAGGTGCCGCCGTCGAGCTGCGCGGGCGTGAGCCGGCCGTCGCGGGCGGCGGCGGCGAGCGCGCGGGTCTCGCGGGCGATCGCGCCGAGCGACTTCGCGTCCGCGTCCGCCACCACGGGGACGAGCAGCGCGTCCTGGGCGGCGACGGCCACGCCGACGTTGACGGCGTCGTGCAGGGCGAAGGCGCCGTCGGCGTACGAGCCGTTGGCGCGGGGATGGCGGGCGAGCGCGAGCGCGCTCGCGCGGACGACCATGTCGTTGATGGAGGGGACCGCGTCGCCGTCGCGGGCGGCGGCCTTCAGCGCGGCGCGCAGCGCGACGGCGCGCTCCATGTCGGCGACCATCCGCACCTCGAAGTCCGGCACCGTGGTGCGGGACTCGACCATGCGGCGGGCGACGACGCGCTGGACCGGGGACAGGGGCAGCGAGCGCGGCGCGACGACGGCTTCCCCGTCCGCTCCCGCCGCGGCGCGAGCGGACGGCGTGGCCGGAGCCGCACCGCCTGCCGCCGCCTCGACGTCCTCCTTGACGATGCGCCCGCCCGGCCCGGTGCCGGTGAGCGCGGCGAGGTCGACGCCGAGGGCGTCGGCCATCCGTCGCGCGGTGGGGGACGCCTTGACGGCGCTCGTGCTCATTCGTCCTGCTCCTGTCGGCGTGAGAGGCGAAGGGCGCGCGACCCGTGGGTCGCGCGCCGCTCGCGGACTGCTACTGCGTGATGAACTCGTCCGTCCAGACCGTGCTCGGGTCGACTTCCTTGGTGAGCACGCCGGCGTCCGTCAGCTGGGTGTGCAGCTCCTCCCAGCGCTCGGCGGTCATGCCGCCGATGGGGTCGCCGAGGTAGCCGCCGTCCTTCAGCGTCTGCCAGGCGAAGTCGAACGGCTCCTGCTCGGCGTCCGGGTTGACCTCCATGACGAGCTCGCGCGCCTTGGTCGGGTCCTCGATGAACTGGCGCCAGCCCTCCTGGACCGCGGCGACGACCTTGCGGACGGTCTCGGGGTGCTCCTTGATCATCTGCTCGCTGGTGAACAGCCCCTGCGAGTACGGGTTGTAGCCCGCGTCGGCGACCATCAGCGTCTCGTGGTCGATGCCCTCCTGCTCGGCGAAGTACGGCTCGCTCGTGATGAAGCACTGCTGCACGAGGTCGTGGTTGCGCTTGAACTCGGCGAGCGAGCCCGTGAAGTTGATCTCCTTGACGTCGGTGACGTCGTACTCGCCCTTGATCCACGGCCAGAAGCCGCCGCTGGGCGCCACCGCGACCTGGTGACCGCTGATGTCGGCGTAGTCGCTGATGCCGGCGTCGGGGTGGAACATCAGGCACTGGAGGTACTTGTCCATGCCGCCGAAGACCTCGACGACGGGCACGCCCTGGGCGCGTGCGAGCATCAGCTCGTCGGCCTGCGCGATGCCGAAGTCGGCCTCGCCGGCGGCCACCTGCGGGATGGTCTGGATCTGCGGGCCGCCCTGGCGGACCTCGATCTCGAGACCGTCGGCCGCGCCCGTCTGGGCCGCCTGGGCCTGCCAGTAGCCGCCCTGCTCCGCCTGGGCGAACCAGTTCATGAGCAGGCTGACCTTCTCGGTCTCGACACCGGTCGTGGCGGAGGCCGACGTCGATGCGCCCTCGTCGTCGGAGCCGCCGCAGGCGGCGAGCGTGACGGCGGCGAGCAGTGCGACCAGGGTCGCGAGCGTCCTACGTAGCTGAGACATGTTCCCTCCTCGGGGATGATCAGACGTCGTTCTTGAGCGCCGATTCGTGCCAGCTGCGCATGAGCAGGTTGCCCACGTAGCTGACCAGGACGAAGAAGAGGAAGCCGAGCAGCGTTGCCGCGACGACCTCAGCGAACAGCAGGTTGGTGTCCAACTTGCCCTGGGCGTAGATGACCTTCACGCCCAGCCCTCCCTCGGAGCCCCCCGAGCCGATGATGAACTCTCCGACGATCGCGCCGATGACCGCCAGGCCGGCCGACACGCGCAGGCCCGCGAACACGTGCGGGATGGCGCTCGGTAGGCGCAGCTTGACGAACTGCCGCAGCCGGCTGGCCTTGTGCAGGCGGAACAGGTCGACGTGGTTGCGATCCGTGGACAGCAGGCCCAGCAGCGTGTTGTTCAGGATCGGGAAGACCGCGATCATGAACGCGACGACGATGACCGAGCGCTGGTTGTAGCCGAACCACAGCACGATGACCGGCGCCACGGCGACGATCGGCACGGTCTGGAGCATCACCGCGTACGGGTACAGGCTGCGCTCCAGGAGCTTGGCCTGGCTCATGACGACCGCGAAGACCATGCCGACGAGGATCGCCAGGCCGAACCCGGCGGCGGCCTCGGTGAACGTGATCACCGTGGCGCTCCACAGCTGGGAGCGTTCCTCCCAGGCCGCCTGCGCCACGTCCCACGGCCGCGGCAGCAGGTAGTTCTGGTCGCCGTAGACGGTGACCGCGAGCAGCGACCAGAAACCGATGAAGACGACGAAGACGAGCGCCGGCGGCGCGTAGGCGCGCGCGATGGCTCCGATCCGGGCGAGCACGGGGCTCCCGGCTCGGGGCGCGACGTCGGCGGCGAAGGCCGGGGTGCTCACTGGACCGCACCTCCTCGCAGGGCCGCCGAGACCTTGGCGGAGACCTCGTTGAACTCGGGCGCCTGGCGGATGTCGGGCGTCCGCGGATAGGGCAGCGGGACGTCGATGTCGGCGACGATCCGGCCGGGGCGGGCGGACATCACCACGACGCGGCTGGAGAGGTAGACCGCCTCGTAGAGGTTGTGGGTCACGAACAGGGCGGTGAAGCCCTCGGAGGACCAGATCCGCAGCAGCTCGTCCTGGAGCGTCTCGCGCGTCAGCTCGTCGAGCGCCGAGAACGGCTCGTCCATGAGGAAGAGCTTCGGCTGGAGGCCGAGGGCGCGCGCGAGCGAGAGCCGCATCTTCATGCCCCCGGAGAGGTTGCGCGGGTAGACCTTCTCGAAGCCCTCGAGCGACACGAGCTTGAGCGCCTCGGCGGCGCGCCGCTCGCGCTCGGCCTTGTCGAAGCCCTCGAGCTCGAGCAGCAGCTGGGCGTTCTTGCGGACGGTGCGCCAGGGCAGCAGCGTGGCGTCCTGGAAGACGAAGGCGCGCCGCGAGCCCGTGGGCATCGAGCACTCGCCGGTGGTCGCGGGGGTGAGCCCGGCGATGATGCGCAACAGCGTCGACTTGCCGCAGCCGGAGGGCCCGACGATCGACACGAACTGGCCCTCGCCGACGGCGAGGTCGGTCGGCTCGAGCGCCGTGGTGCCGTTCGGGAACACCTTCGAGACGCTGCGCACGTGGATCCCTCCGCCGTCCGTGGGCGCGGTCACCGTCGGCGGCTTCTCAGCTCTCTCTGCCGAGGTCATCGGCATCGGGCCCCTCTCCTCTCGGTCTCCGTGTCGGGGCCCGAGAACAGCTCTCAGGCCCCTTCCATCTGGTATGACGTCTGTTATATTGCCGGTCCCATGGAGAGGATGTCAAGCGGGTCCGGGGATGGGCGTGTGAGCTACACCACGCTGATGTCCGTCTCGCGTACTCAGCAGGTCCGCGAGCAGCTCGAGGCGGCCATCGAGCGCGGCGACTACGCCGCCGGCGATCGCCTTCCCTCCGAGCGCGAGCTCGTCGAGCTGCTGGGCGTCTCCCGCGTCAGCGTGAGGGAGGCGATCCGTGCGCTCGAGGCCGTCGGGCTCGTGCGCGTCGAGCACGGGCGCGGCTGCTTCGTGGCGGAGTCCCGCAGCGATCAGTACGCCAGCTCCTTCAGCCACTGGCTGACCGTCCACAAGGACGAGATCTTCGAGCTGCTCAAGGTGCGCGGCGCCCTCGACGAGCTCGCCGCCGAGGCGGCGGCGACGGAGGCCGACGCCGCGGCGGTCGCCCGCCTCGTCGTGCTCAACGCGGACTTCCGCGCCGCCGGCGCGACGATGCAGGAGCTCGTGGACCACGACGTCGCCTTCCACGAGGGCATCGCCGAGGCGAGCGCCAGCCCGCTCCTGTGCGACCTCCTGCGCGAGCTGCACCTCACCTTCAACGAGTCGCGCCGCGCGACCCTCCAGCCGCAGGGCCGCCCGGACGAGTCGGCGCGGGAGCACGACGCCATCATCGCCGCGATCGAGCGGGGCGACCCGCAGGCGGCCCGCGCCGCCGTCGCCGCGCATCTCGCCTCGGTGCGGGCGTCCCTCGGCACGCTCTTGGAAACGACCCAGACGGAGGGTGACGCATGAGCGCACCTGTCGCGTCCACGCCCAGGACGGAGTGGACGCCCCTCGAGCTGCCGACCGCGCAGCAGGCGTTCGTTCGCGCGAGCGGCGCCGCGTTCGAGAGCACCGACCCTGCGACCGGCGACCTCGTGGCGCGCGTACGCGCGTCCGAGCCCGCGGACGTGGACGCCGCCGTCGGCGCCGGCCGCGCCGCCGTGCGCGGCGCCTGGCGCGACGACGGCGCGCTTCGCGCGCGCGTGTTGCAGCGCTACGCCCACGCCCTGCGCGAGCGCGCCGACGAGCTCGCCGAGCTGCTCACGCGCGAGCAGGGCAAGAAGCTGTTCGAGGCGCGCGTCGAGATCCTCGGCGCCGCCAACCACGCCGACTACTACGCCGGCCAGGCGCGTTCGATCCACGGGCGCGCGCTGCCGCTCGGCCCCGGCGTCCACGGCGTCACCCTGCGCGAGCCGGTCGGCGTCGTCGCGGTCAACACGCCCTGGAACTGGCCGCTGACCCTCCCGACGCGCTCGCTCGCGCCCGCGCTGGCCGCCGGCAACGCCGTCGTGGTCAAGCCCGCGAGCCTGACCCCGGCGATCACGGTCGCCGCGCTGGCGCCCCTGGCCGCCGACCCCGAGCTGCCCGAGGGCATCGTGAGCTGCGTGCTCGGCTCGGGCGCCGTCGTGGGCGACGCGCTGGTCAAGCACCCGGGCGTCGAGATGATCGCGTTCACGGGCGAGTCGACGACCGGCGTCGGCGTCATGCGCCACGCCGCCGACCGCCTCAAGAAGGTCTCGCTGGAGCTGGGCGGCAAGTCGCCGAACATCGTCTTCGCCGACGCCCCGATGGAGAAGGCGCTCGCCGGCGCGGCCGCCGCGGCGTTCTCGAGCACCGGACAGATCTGCACGGCGGGCAGCCGGCTGCTGCTCGAGCGGTCGATCGCCGACGAGTTCCTGGCCAAGCTCGCAGCGAAGGTCGACGCCCTGCGCGTCGGCGACGGGCTGGACCCGTCGACGGACATCGCGCCGGTCGTCTCGCGCTCCCAGCAGCGGTCGATCCTCGACTACATCGAGCTGGGGCGCAAGGAGGGCGAGCTCGTCGCCGGCGGCCGCCCGCTCGACGGCCCCGAGCACGCGGCCGGCTGCTACGTGCCGCCCGCGATCGTCACCGGCCTGGCGCCCGACGCGCGCCTCGTGCAGGAGGAGATCTTCGGCCCCGTGCTCGCGGTCCAGGTCTTCGACGACGACGACGAGGCGATCGCGCTGGCGAACTGCACCGAGTTCGGTCTCGCGGCGGGGCTCTGGACGAGCGACCTGAACCGCGCGTGGCGCCTGGGCCGCGAGGTCGAGGCCGGGACGATCTGGATCAACACCTACAACCGCTTCTACACGGAGCTGGAGGTCGGCGGCGTGAAGCAGTCCGGCATGGGCCGTCAGCAGGGGGTCGTGGGCCTCGAGGAGTTCACCGAGGTCAAGTCCCTGAACTTCGACGCCAACCCCTCGCTGTGGTGAGCCTCGACGGGCAGGTCGCGCTCGTCACCGGCGGCGGCCGGGCGATCGGGCGCGAGATCTGCGAGACGCTCGCCCGCGCGGGCGCGACGGTCGTCTCCTTCGACCTCTCGGACTCGGCGGACACCGTCGCCGCCATCGAGGCGGCGGGAGGCTCCGCGGCGGGCATCGCCTGCGACGTCACCGACGAGGCGCGCGTGGACGAGGCGGTCGCCGAGGTCGTCGAGCGCTTCGGGCGCCTCGACGTGCTCGTCAACAACGCCGGCGTCTTCTCCACGATGCAGCGGCGGCCGTTCTGGGAGATCCCGCTCGACGAGTGGGAGCTGATGATGAGGGTCAACGTCCGCTCCGTCTTCCTCGTCGCCAAGGCGGCCTGCGGACCGATGCGGGCCGCCGGCAGCGGCCGGATCGTGAACATCGCCTCGAACGTCTTCGTGTTCGGCATGCCGCAGTTCCTGCACTACGTCGCGTCCAAGGGCGCGGTCGTGGGCATCACGCGCGGCATGGCCCGCGAGCTGGGCCCGCACGGGATCGCCGTCAACGCGGTGAGCCCGGGGCTGGTGACCACCGAGGTCACCGAGCAGACCGTCCCGGCCGAGTACCGCGAGATCGTGGCGAAGGGCCAGTGCCTCGCCGAGGCGCTCGTCCCCAGCGACATCGCGCAGGCGGTGACGTACCTGGCGTCGCCGGCCGCCCGGCTCGTCACCGGCCAGAACCTGCTCGTCAACGGCGGCGCGACGATGGGCCCGTCGTGAAGAGCTCGGTGTCGATCAAGTTCATGTGGGCCGACCTGCCGTGGCCCGAGCGCGTCCGCCGCGCGGCGGACGCGGGCTTCGACCGGGTCGAGATGTGGGACTGGCGCGAGCCCGACGACATCGACGAGCTGGGCGAGGTCGCCCGCGAGTGCGGGATCGAGATCGCCGGCTTCTTCGGCCACCACCAGGGCGGGCTGGCCAACCCCGACGAGCTCGAGCTCGTCCTCGAGTCGCTGCGCGAGACGGTCGCGGTGGCCGAGCGGGTGGGCGCCGACCAGCTGCACCTCTTCTCCGACGGCATGCGCCGTCCGGAGGGGCACGTGACCAAGCCGCCGCCGCTCACCCGCGACGAGCGCCAGGTGGCCGCCGTCGAGGCGCTGCGCGAGTGCCTGAAGCTCGTCGCCGGCAAGCCGATGGAGCTGTGCCTGGAGGCGATCAACACCGTCCACGTGCCCGGGTACTACCTGGAGGACAGCGACATGGCGGTCGCGCTGTGCCGCGAGGTGGGCGACCCGCAGGTGACGATGTTCTACGACTGCTTCCATCAGCAGCTCGTCCGTGGGCGGCTGACCGACACGCTGCTGCACGCGCTGCCGTACGTCTCGTCGGTGCACGTCGCCGACGTGCCGGGCCGCGTCCAGCCGGGCCACGGCGAGATCAACTTCCACCACATCCGCCGCGTCCTCGACCGAGCGGGCTACGACCGTCAGATCACGTTCGAGGTGACCCCGATCGACGGGGACAGCGACGCGGCGGTCGCGGCGATCAAGGAGGTGTTCGAGCTCTGATGCGCGGCATCGACGGCCTGAGGGTCCTGGTGACCGGCGCGGCCGGCGGGATCGGCGCCGCGTGCGTGGAGCGGCTCGTCGCCGACGGGGCGCGCGTGGCCGCGGCGGACCTGCGTCCGCCGGAGCCCACCGTGGCCGAGCTCTCCCTGGCCGCGGACGTGACCGAGGCCGACGCGTGCGAGCGCCTGGTCGCGGAGGCCGCGGCCGGGCTGGGCGGCCTCGACGCGCTGCTGCTCGCCGCCGGCATCCACTGGAACGGCCCCACGCACGAGATGCCGCCCGACGCCTTCCGGGCGGTCCTGGAGACGAGCGTGCTGGGGACCTTCCTCGTCTGCCGCGCCGCGCTGCCGGGCTTCGTCGAGCAGGGCGCGGGGCGGATCGTCACGCTGGGCTCGACCGCCTCGCTCGGCGGCGCGCCGGCGCTGGCCGCATACAGCGCCGCGAAGGGCGCGGTGCTGAACCTGACGCGCTCGATCGCGGTCGAGTACGCGCGTGCGGGCGTGCGCGCCAACTGCCTGTGCCCGGGGTCGACGGACACGCCGCTGCTGAGGCGGCTCATGGCGGAGCGCGACAGCCCGGACGCGTTCCGTGACAGGCACCCGATCGGCCGCTTCGCGGAGCCGGAGGAGATCGCGGCCACGGCCGCCTTCCTGCTGTCCGACGAGGCGTCGTTCTTCGTCGGATCGACCGTGGTGGTTGACGGCGGCTTCACCGCCGCCTAAGCTGGACTGACGTCTTACCAATCTTCCTGATGGGAGGAACGATGACCAGAGCGGTCGGCGAGCGCCTCGACACACCGACGCTCGTCGGGCTCTACGAGCGGATGCTGCTGATCCGGCGGTTCGAGGAGCGCGCCTCCGAGTACCGCCTGGCCGGCCACATCCCGGGCTTCCTCCACCCGTGCATCGGGCAGGAGGCCTCGGCGGTCGGCGCGTGCGCCGCCCTCGGGCCCGACGACGTGATCCTGTCCACCCACCGCGGGCACGGCCACATGCTGGCCCGCGGCGCCGACCCCGGGCGGATGTACGCCGAGCTGTACGCGCGCGTCGAGGGCTACAACCGCTCCAAGGGCGGGTCGCTGCACATGATCGACACGGAGCTCGGCTTCCTCGGCGCTAACGGCATCGTCGGCGGCGGGATCCCGATCGCCGGCGGCGCGGCGCTGCAGCAGAAGCGGCGCGGCAGGGGCGGCGTGGCCGTCTCCTTCTTCGGCGACGGCGCGGTCAACCAGGGCGCCTTCCACGAGGTGCTCAACCTCTGCGCGCTGTGGAGCCTGCCGGCGGTCTTCGTCTGCGAGAACAACCTCTACGGCGAGTTCACCCCGCAGGCCGACCAGTCGCCGATTCCCGACGTCGCCGACCGCGCCGCGGCCTACGCGATGCCCGGCACGATCGCCGACGGCAACGACGTGCTCGACGTCTACGAGAAGGTCGCCGAGGCGGTCGCCCGCGCGCGAGCCGGCGACGGCCCCTCGCTCGTCGAGTGCAAGACCTACCGCCACCGCGGCCACTACGAGGGCGACATGTGCTCCTACCGGCCCGAGGGCGAGCTCGAGCAGTGGCTCGAGACCGACCCGACGATCACGTTCCCGGCGCGCCTGGCGCAGGAGCTCGGCGTGGACGAGACGGAGCTCGGCGAGGTCCGCGCCCGCGTCGAGCGGCGGCTCGACGAGGCCGCGGCGTTCGCCGCCGCCGGCACGGTCGCCGGGGTGGAGCAGACGCTCGAGCACGTGTACGCGGACAGCATCGACTCAAAGGCGCTGCGATGAGCACCATCCGCTTCGGTCAGGCGATCACCCAGGCCCTCGACGAGGAGATGTCCCGCGACCCCGAGGTCATCTTGCTCGGCGAGGACATCGGGCGGCCCGGCGGCTCCTTCGGCATCACCAGGGGGCTGCTGGAGAAGCACGGGGAGGATCGCGTGCTCGACACGCCGATCTCCGAGGAGGCCGTCGTCGGCGCCGCCCTGGGCGCGTCGATGATGGGCGCTCGGCCGGTCGTCGAGATCATGTTCAACGACTTCATCGTCCTGGCGATGGACCAGGTGGTCAACCAGGCGGCGAAGATCCACTACATGACGGGCGGGCGACTCTCGGCCCCGCTCGTGATCCGGATGCTGTGCGGGACCAACGGCTCCACCGCCGCCCAGCACTCGCAGTCGCTCGAGGCGTGGTTCGCCCACGTCCCCGGGCTGAAGGTGGTCGCCCCGTCGACGCCGCGGGACGCCAAGGCGTTCCTCAAGGCGGCGATCCGCGACCCCGATCCGGTCATGTTCTTCGAGCAGCGGATGCTCTACAACACCAAGGGCGAGGTCGACGGCGACTCAGAGCCCGCCCCGCTCGGGGAGGGGCTCGTCGTCCGCGAGGGCGGCGACCTCACGATCGCCACCTACATGCGCGGCGTCCACCAGGCGCTCGAGGCGGCGGCGATCCTCGAGGAGGACGGCATCTCCGTCGAGGTGTGGGACGTCCGCAGCCTCGTCCCGTTCGATCGCGACGGCCTGCGCGCCTCGCTGGAGCGGACCGGCCGGCTGCTGACGCTGCACGAGGCGGTGGCCCGGGGCGGCTTCGGCGCGGAGATCGCCGCGATCGCCGCGTCCGAGATGTTCGACCTGCTGAAGGCGCCGATCGGGCGCGTGGGGGCGCTCGCGACCCCGCACCCCTACGCGCCGCAGCTCGAGGCCGCGATGCTGCCGAGCGTCGAGCGGATCGTCGACGTCGCCCGGGCCACGGTCCGCGGCGGGGCCGGGGTGGTGTGATGGCCGAGATCGTGAAGCTGCCCAAGTGGGGGCTCTCCATGGAGGAGGGCCCGATCGTCGAGTGGATGGTCGGTCCCGGCGACGACGTCGCCCAGGGCGACGTGCTCGCCACGGTCGAGTCCGAGAAGGCGCAGATGGACCTGCCGGCCCCCGTCGGCGGCGTCTTCGCGCGGGCGCTCGTCGAGGAGGGCGAGACGGTCGACGTCGGCGTCGAGCTGTGCGTCATCGCGGCCGACCGGGCCGAGTACGAGGCGGGCGCCTGATGCCCGTCGTCACCGTCGAGATCTGGGAGGGCCGGACCGTCGAGCAGAAGCGCCGGCTGTGCCGCGCGATCACGGACGCCATGGTCGAGCACGCCGACTGCCGACCCGACGGCCTCCACGTGATCATCCACGAGGTCTCCAAGGAGAACTGGGCCCGCGCGGGCGTGCTCGGCGTCGATCGGACCGACGCATGAGCCTCGACCGGCTGGACCCCGCCCGGACGGCGCTGCTCGTCATCGACATGCAGAACGCGTTCGTGCACTCCGAGGGGACGCTCGGCTCGTCGGGCGTCGACGTCGCGCCCGCCCAGGCGACGATCGCCCCGCACCGCACCCTGGTCGAGGCGTGCCGCGCTGCCGGGACGCCCGTGCTGTGGACCATCCAGGCGCATCTCGAGCAGGACGCGAGCCGGGCGCGCAAGCGGCTGGCCTCGCACACCGCCAAGCGCAAGCGGGTCTCCGCGCTCGCGGGCACCTGGGACGCCGAGATCGTCGACGAGCTGGCCGACCTGGCCGACGACCCCACCTACCGCATCGTCAAGCACCGCTTCGGCGCCTTCTACGAGACCCGGCTCGACGCGATGCTGCGGATGCTCGGCGTCGAGGCGCTGCTGGTCACCGGCGTGACGGCGAACGCCTGCGTCGAGACCACCCTGCGCGAGGCGTACCTGCGCGACTACGACGTCGTGGCCGTCACCGACTGCATCGCGGCCGTGCGGCCCGAGTGGGCGCCGACCGCCCACGCCGTCTGGTCGCACTACCTCGGCGAGCTGGCGACCTCGGACGAGGTCGTCGCCTGGCTCGAGGGCGCTCGCACCGCGCGCGTCGAGCAGCTCGCGCACCTGCTGCTGCAGACGTGCGACCTCAAGCGGGCCGAGGCGTTCTACGTCGACCTGCTGGGCTTCGAGGTCCGCAAGCGCGAGCGCTTCCGCGACGGCCGCCCGCTGACGCTGACCCGGCAGGGCATGGGGCTGACGGACGGCCGCGTTCCCGGCGGCGGGCGCAGCGGCAACGTCGACCACGTCGCCTTCCACGTGACGGGCGTGCTCGAGCTGGCGGAGCGCGCGCGGAAAGCCGGGGTGCGGGTGATCCGCGGCCCGGAGGTCAACGCCTACGGGATCTCGGTCTACCTCGAGGATCCCGACGGCAACGAGGTCGAGCTGATCGGCCCGGTGGGGGAGATGGACCGGTGAGCGAAGAGGTGGTGGTGGTCGACGAGATCCTCGTCAAGGTGCGGGAGGCGATGGCCGAGCAGGGCCTCGACGCCATGGTCCCGATGTCGCCGGAGAACCTGGCCTACGCGTCGGGCGCCGCGCCGCCGTCGCAGAAGACGGTCCGCTCGCGCCTGGCCGCGGCGATCCTGCCCGCCGACGGGCGCGACACCGAGATCGTCACGGTGAGGCTGGAGGCGCCGCTCGTGAGCTCGCAGTCGCGCCTGGACCGGGTCACCTCCTACGAGGAGTTCGTCGAGCACCCGATCGACGTGATCGCGGCGTCGCTGCGGAGCCGCGGGCTCGCGGACGCCCGCATCGGGATCGAGACGACGTACCTGACGCACGCCGACCACGAGCGGCTGCGCTCGGCTCTGCCGAGGGCGGAGCTGCGAGCGGTGGACGAGCACTGGGAGCGGCTGCGGCGGATCAAGACGCCCTCGGAGATCGAGCGCATCCGCCACATCGGCCGCGCCGCCCAGCGCATCACCGAGGAGTGCGTCGCGCTCGTGTCCGCCGGCTCGACGGAGCGGGAGCTCGGCAACCTCATCACCGAGCGCTACCACCGGGCCGGCGGCGACGCGCTGACGATGCTGGTCGTCGCCTCCGGCGAGCGCTCCGCGCACCTCAACGGGCCGCCGACCGACCGCGTGCTGGCGCCGGGCGACATAGTCCGCACCGACGTGATCGGCACGGCCGGCCATTACTACTCCGATGTCGCCCGCACCGCGGTCGTCGGCGAGCCGAACGCCGAGCAGCGCCGCATCTACGACCTCCTGCTCGACGTCCACCACCGCTGCTTGGAAGCGCTGCGGCCGGGCGCGATCAGCTCCGACGTCCACGCGATCTACCACGACGCCATCACGGCCGCGGGGCTGCCCGCATACCACTTCGTCGGGCACGGGCTCGGCGTGACCCTCCACGAGGGGCCGTTCGTCAACGCGCTGACCTCCGTGCCGCTCGAGGAGGGCATGGTGCTGTGCATCGAGCCGCTGACCTCGCTGGAGGGGCGGTTCGGCATGCAGATCGAGGACGAGGTCCTCATCACGGCCGACGGCTGCGAGCTGCTGACCGAGGCCGGCGAAATCCTCAGGATCGGAGCCTGAATGCAGATCACCGGAGTCGAGGTCTTCCTCGTGGCCCTGCCGTCGCGCCGGGAGCACACGTGGGCCTCGAAGATGGAGACGCCGATCGGCCACCACGCGATCGTGCGCCTCGACACCGACGAGGGCATCAGCGGCTGGGGCGAGTCCCCGGCGATCGCGACCTGGGGCGGCGCGCACGGCCGCCAGTACGGCGAGACGCCGCTGACGGTGCGCCACCTGGTGCTCGACTACCTGGAGCCCGCCATCCGCGGGCTGGACCCGGCCGACGTCGGGCTGATCCACCAGCGGATGGACAAGGTCGTCAAGGGCAACCCGTACGCGAAGGCGGCGATCGACATCGCCTGCCACGACGCCGCCGGCAAGGCGCTCGGCGTGCCGGTCTGGCGGCTGCTCGGCGGCAAGCGGCGCGACGGCATCGAGGTCGCTCACTCGCTCGGGATCATGCCCGTGGAGCAGTGCGTCGAAGAGGCCGCGGAGGCGGTCGCCGAGGGCGCGAAGACGATCAAGTGCAAGACCGGCCTGGACCCCGAGCGCGACGTCGCCCTGGTGCGGGCGCTGCGCGAGCGGCTCGGCGACGCGGTGCGCATCCGCGTCGACGGCAACGAGGGCTACGAGACGATCCAGGAGGCCGTCTCGGTCACGCGCGAGCAGGAGGAGTGGGGGATCTTCCTCTGCGAGCAGCCGCTCGCGGGGGCGAAGGCCCTGGCGGAGGTGGCCCAGCGGATCGAGACGCCCGTCATGGCCGACGAGTCGGCGTGGACGGCGCTCGACATCCTCGAGCTCTCCGAGCTCGGCGCCGCGCAGTGCTTCTCGTGCTACGTGACCAAGCCGGGCGGGCTGTGGCGCGCCCGTCAGCAGGCGGAGCTCGCGGCGGCGCTCGGCATGTACTGCGACATCGGCGGGTCGATCGAGATGGGCATCGGCAACGCCGCCAACCTGCACCTCGGGGTCTCGCTCGAGCGGGCGATCCTGCCGAGCGTCTGCCCGGTGACGCGGATCGAGGGCTTCGACGGCCCGCGGGTCGCGGGCGTCTACTACCTCGACGACATCATCGCCGAGCCGCTGCGGTTCGTCGACGGCGCGGTGCTGTGCCCCGACGGGCCGGGCCTGGGCGTGCAGGTCGACGAGGAGAAGCTGCGCCACTACGCGCAGGCCGAGGTGGCGGCGGGCCGATGAGCGGCGTCGCGATCCTCGGGGCGGGCGCGGGTGGGGCGGAGGCGGCCGTCGAGCTGACGGCGGCCGGTCACGACGTGGCGCTGTGGAACCGCTCGCCCGCCACGCTGGCGCCGCTGCGCGCGGCAGGCGGCATCCGGCACGAGGGCGTGCTCGGCGACGGCTTCACGTCCGTCGCGCGCGTCACCGTCGACCTGGCCGAGGCGCTCGAGGGAGCCGACGTGGCGCTCGTGTGCCTGCCGTCGCTGGCGCACGACGCCGTCGCGGACGCGCTGGTGGCCGCGGGCGCCGAGCTGCCGGTCGTCCTGAACCCCGGCCACACCGGCGGCGCGCTGCACCTGGCCGCGCGCATGCGCGAGGCGGCGCCGCCTCTCGCCGAGCTGTCGACGCTCACCTACGTGGCCCGCAAGCCGGCCGAGGACGCCGTGCGCGTCACGGGGAAGGCCGGCCGCGTGCGCGCCGCCTGCCTGCCGGGCGGGGAGGCGGCGCTGGACTGGGCGTGTCGCCTGTACCCGGCCGCGGTGCGCGAGCGCGACGTGCTCGCCACCGGCCTCGCGAACGTCAACCTGGTGCTCCACCCTCCGGGAGCCGTCCTCGCCGCCGCCTGGGTCGAGGCGACCGCGGGCGCCTTCCGGTTCTACGCCGACGGCACGACACCGGCGGTCGCCCGCGTGATCTCGGCGCTCGACGCCGAGCGGCTGCGCGTGGCGCGGGCCTTCGGCCACGAGCTCGACCCGCTGCTGGACGAGATGGCCGCGATCGGGACCGTCGACCCGGCCGCCGCGGCGGGCGACCTGCGCGCGGCGATCGCCGGGGGCGAGGCGAACCGGACGATCCAGGCGCCGGACTCGCTGCGCCACCGCTACTACGCCGAGGACTTCGGCTACGGCCTGCTGCCGTTCTGCGTGCTGGCGGAGATCGCCGGCGTCGCCGTGCCGACCGC
>JANJUA010000068.1 GCA_024710825.1 Solirubrobacteraceae bacterium | reverse complement strand
GCGTCTGCGCGCCACGGAGCGGGCGGCGCGCCGGAGCGCGGAGCGGCGCCTGGCGCAGCAGACCGCCGTCGCGTGGCTGGGCCAGCAGGCCCTCGAGCAGCACGACGCCGACTCGCTGTACGACGCCGCGGTGAACGTCGTGGCCGCGACGCTCGGCGCCTCGCACGCCGCCCTGGTCGCCAGGGAGCCCGACGGGACCCTGCGCCGCCGGGCCGCGGCCGGGGCCGAGCCCGGACCGGCGGTCCCGGCCGGGGACGCGGCGAGCCAGGCCGGGTTCGTCCTCGCCACGGGGGGCCCGGTCGTCTCCGACGACCTCGCGGTGGAGGACCGCTTCGACGTCGGCCGCCTGACGGCCCTGGGGGTGGTGTCGAGCGTCGCCGTCGTCGTGGCCGGCGCAGGGGACGAGCCGCTCGGGGTGCTGAGCGCCCACGCGCCGGAGCCGCGCGCGTTCTCCACCGACGACACGGCGTTCCTGGCGTCGATCGCCAACGTGCTGACCGGCGGGGTGCGCCGCGCGGCCGCCGCCCGCGACCTGCGCCACCAGTCGCTGCACGACCCGCTCACGAAGCTGCCGAACCGGGCGCTGCTGCTCGACCGCCTCCACCAGGGCCTGGCGCGGGGGCGGCGCGACGGCACGACGCTCGCCGTCCTGTTCTGCGACATGGACGACTTCAAGACCGTCAACGACACGCTCGGCCACGACGCGGGCGACCGGCTTCTCGCGCGCCTGGCGCCGCGGCTGCGCGACGCGCTGCGGGGGACCGACACGCTCGCGCGCTTCGGGGGCGACGAGTTCGTCGCGCTCTGCGAGGGCATCCACGAGCCGGCGGAGGTGCTCGCGGTGGCCGAACGGCTTCTGGCCGCGTTCGCCGCGCCGGTCGACCTCGGCGGCGCCGAGTTCGTCCCGACCGCGAGCATCGGCATCGCGCTGGCCCCGCCCGGGACCGAGAGCGACCCGGAGGCGCTCCTGCGCGACGCGGACGTCGCGATGTACGGCGCCAAGAACGGCGGCAAGGGCCGGTTCGAGCTGTTCGACGCCCGAATGCGCGCGCGGGCGCTCGACCGCGTGCGGCTGCTGTCGGACCTGCGCCATGCGGTGCGGCGCGGCCAGCTCGAGCTGGCCTTCCAGCCGGTCGTCTCGCTGCGCTGCGCCCAGATCGCGGGCCTCGAGGCGCTCGTGCGCTGGCGCCATCCCGAGCGCGGGCTGCTGATGCCCGACGCGTTCGTCGGGCTCGCCGAGGACAACGGGCTCATCGGCGACGTCGGGCGCTGGGTGATCGACGAGGCCGTCCGTCGCGCGGTGGCGTGGCGGCGGGCGCGGACCCCGGTGCTGCGCGACGCGATGGTCGGCGTGAACGTCTCCTGGCGCCAGCTCTCCCAGGGCGACCTGGCGGCGGACGTGGCGGCGATCCTGGCCGAGCACGGGCTCGACGGGCGCCGTCTGTGCCTCGAGGTGACCGAGTCGGCGCTGATGGACGACGCCGCCCGGTCGAGGCGAACGCTCGTCGAGCTGCGCGACCTGGGCGTGCACCTCGCCCTCGACGACTTCGGCAAGGGCCAGTCGTCGCTCTGGGTGCTGCGCGGCTTCCCTCTGCACACGATCAAGCTCGACCGGGCGTTCCTCTCGGGCGGCGAGTGGGCGATCGTGCGCGCCGTCTGCGAGATGGCGCGCAGCATGGACCTGCTCGTGGTGGCGGAGGGTGTCGAGCACGCCGACCAGGCGGCGCGGGCACGGGAGCTGGGCTGCGACTTCGGGCAGGGCTGGCTGTACTGCGCGGCCGTGGGACCGGACGAGATCGAGGCGTCCGCCATCGCCCTCCAACGCGCCCTCGACCGCGGCGGGGTCGCGTAGCGCCGGCCATCTAGGCTGAGGCCGATGCGGATCCTCTTCGTCTGTCTCGGCAACATCTGCCGCTCGCCCACGGCCGAGGGCGTCATGCGCCGGCTCGTCGTCGAGGAGGGGCTCGACGGCCACGTGGCTCCCGACAGCGCCGGCGTCGGGGCGTGGCACGTCGGCAAGCCGCCCGACGAGCGGGCGACCGGGGCCGCGCGGCGGCGCGGGACCGTGCTCGAGGGCCGGGCGCGCCAGGTCCAGCCGGCCGACTTCGCGGCGTTCGACCTCCTGCTGGCGATGGACCGCTCCAACCTCGAGGACCTTCTGGCGCTGGCGCCCGACGAGGCTTCGCGGGCGAAGGTGCGGCTCCTGCGCGAGTTCGACCCGGTGTCCGCCGGCGCGCCCGATCTCGACGTGCCCGACCCGTACTACGGCGGCGCCGACGGCTTCGACACGGTGCTCGACCAGGTCGAGGCGGCCTGCGCGGGGCTGCTGGCCGAGGTGCGCGCCCGGATGTGAGCACGCCGCCCCCCGAGCTCGGCGAGGTGGAGGCCGCGGGGCTGCGCTGGCTGGGCGAGGCCGGCGGGGCGCCGTGGCTGATCGATCCGGCGGCGCACGGCGGCCATCGCGAGGTCGACCTGGCGATGCTGCGCCTGTTCGGCGGCCCGTCGGAGCGGGCGTTCGCCGCCTACGAG
>JANJUA010000047.1 GCA_024710825.1 Solirubrobacteraceae bacterium | reverse complement strand
GGCCGGCACTCCATAGGTGCCGGCGGCCACGTCGACCACATCGCCGCCCACGGCCTGACCGACGGCGTAGCCGATCGTCTCGCAGGCGTCGATCCGACAGTCCCCCGTGTCGTCGCCGATCGCGGCGTCGACGTAGAGCGTCGCGGCGGACGCGACGGCGGGCCCGAGCCCGCAGGCCGCGAGCGCCCCCGCGGCGATCAAGGCGGCTCGCGCCGCGTTGCGGCGCAGACTCGCCGGCCGCGTCGACGCGGCCGGTCGTGGCACGTGCATGGAGATCCCCCCTGCGGTGAAGACGGTCGGACGCCGCCCACGGCGGCGCTTACTGAGAACCGTACGACTCATTTAAGCGCGGGTGAGGAAAATCACCAAATCTGGACTGATGTACGACTCGCAGGAGGGGCATTGACGCCCCGGCCCGACGACGAGATGTGATTTGCGTCGACCCCTCCGGCGGAAATCGCATCTCGTGGCCCGGCGGCGGGTGATCGCCGGATTCGTTAGTTAGCTAATCTTTGTGCGCGTGGTTCCCGCGTCCATCCGCGAGCGCGCCTTCGTCGGCACGCTGCTCTACGTCGGCTCGGTCGTCTCCATCATCAGCGCCCTCGGCGCTCCGCTGATCCCGTCGATCGCCGAGCGCTTCGACGCCGGGCTCGGCAGCGCCCAGTGGTCGCTGACCGCGACGCTGCTCGCCGGGGCCGTCGCCTCGCCGATCGTCGGGCGGCTGGGCGACGGTCGTCATCGGCGAACGGTCCTGCTGGCCGTGCTCGCCGCGGTCCTGCTCGGCTGCGCGATGGCGGCGCTCGCCGGCTCGCTCACGGTGCTCGTCATCGGGCGCGCGCTCCAGGGCATCGGGCTGGCGCTCATCCCGCTCACGATGGCGGAGGCCCGCGACGCGCTGCCGCCCACCCGATCGGTCGGAGTGATCGCCATGCTGTCGGTCATCGCCGCCGTCGGCGTCGGCATCGGCTATCCCATCACCGGCCTGGTGGCCGAGCGCGCCGACGTCGCCGCCGCCTTCTGGCTCGGCGCGGCCATCATGGGCCTGGCGCTGCTGCTGGCGGCGCTGGTGCTCTCTCCGGCCCGTGCCGACGTACCGCGGCGGCCGCTCGACGTCGTCGGGGCGGCGCTCATCGCCGGCGGGCTGATCGGCCTGCTCGTCGCTCTCGAGAAGGGCCCTGACTGGGGGTGGGGCTCGGCGTCGACGCTCGGCCTGCTCGGCGTAGCCGCCGTGCTGCTCGCCGCCTGGACGCGCTACGAGCTGCGCGTCGACGCCCCGCTCGTCGACCTGCGGCTCACGCGCCACCGCGCGGTGCTCACCGCCAACGCGGCCGGCTTCGCGCTCGGGCTGGCGATGTACTTGGCGATCGCGCTGTTGACGCTGTTCGTCCAGCTCCCGACGAACGAGGGCGGCATGGGGGCCTCGGTGCTCGCCGCCAGCCTGATGCTGGTGCCGTTGTCGATCTGCAGCTTCGCCGCCAGCCGGCTGCTGCCCCTAGCCCACCGGCATCTCGGCGCCAGGCAGATCGTGCCGTGCGGCGCGCTCGCGGTCGGTGCGGGCGCGCTGCTCTTCGCCCTGACCGCCGATGCGCTGTGGCAGGCGTTCGCCGCGCTCGGGATCGTCGGCCTCGGGCTGGGGTTCTCGTTCGCGGCGCTGCCCGGCATGATCGTCGCCGCGGTGCCACGCGACGAGACGGGCAGCGCGACCGGCTTCTACCAGGTCGCCCGCTACGTCGGGTTCTCGATCGGCAGCGGCCTCAGCGTGACGCTCGTGCGCGCCCTCGAGAACGCCGGGGCGTCGACGCCGACCGCGTTTCGCGCCACGCTCGCCGTCGGCGCGGCGCTCTGCGCGCTGACGGCGCTGACCGCTTGGGTCCTGCACGGGGAAGAGCTGCGGGGCAGGGATTCGAACCCCGATAACCTGCTCCAGAGGCAGGCGTCTTGCCGTTAGACGACCCCGCAAAGGGCGGGACACAGAGTAGCCAACGCGCGCGTCACGCCGCCGCCTGCTCGGCCCAGTCGCGGTACAGCCGCCAGTAGCGGCCCTCGGCCGCCATCAGCTCGTCGTGGGTGCCGTGCTCGACGATCCGCCCGTGCTCCAGGACGACGATCCGGCCCGCCTGGCGGATCGTCGACAGCCGGTGCGCGATGACGATCGCGGTGCGCCCCGCCAGCAGCCGCCGCAGGCCGTCCTCGATGCGCCCCTCGGTGTGCAGGTCGACGTTCGACGTGGCCTCGTCGAGCACGAGGATCCGCGGGTCGGCGACCAGCGCCCGCGCGAACGCCACGAGCTGGCGTTGACCGGCCGAGAGCTGCACGCCGCGCTCGCCGACCGCGGTCTCCAGCCCGTCCGCGTACGCGCGGATGACGTCGTCGGCGCCGACCGCCGCGCACGCCTCCCAGATCTCCTCGTCGGTCGCCTCCGGCCGCCCGAAGGCGATGTTCTCGCGGATCGTCCCGCTGAACAGGAAGCCCTCCTGCGGCACGATGCCGAGCTGCTCGCGCAGCGACGCCTGCGTGACGTCGCGCAGGTCATGCCCGTCGACGAGCACCCGCCCTTGCGTCGGGTCGTAGAAGCGCGCGACGAGCTTGGCGAACGTCGACTTCCCGGCGCCCGTCGCGCCGACCAGCGCCACCGTCTGCCCCGGGGGCACGACGAGGTCGATGTCGGAGAGCGCGTTGACGACCTCGTCGTCCGCCGCCCGGTAGGAGAACGTCACCCCGTCGAAGCGGATCTCGCCCTTGATCGGGGGCAGCGCCACCGCGTCGGGCGCGTCGACCAGCTCGGGGTCCTCGTCGAGCAGCTCGAAGATCTTGTCGAGCGCCGCCATCCCGGACTGGTAGGTCGTGTAGACCTGCGAGAGCTGGTTGATCGGGTCGAAGAAGCCGTTCAGCGCCGCGATGAAGCCGACGAGCACGCCGATCGCGACGTCCCCGTCGAGCACCTGGATGCCGCCGTAGAGCAGGATCCCGACGGTGGCGAGCGAGCTGAGCAGCTCGACGCCCGGGAAGTAGGTCGCGTTGAGGTTGACCGTGACCATGTTGGCGTCGCGGTTGCGCTCGTTGAGGCCCGTGAAGCGCCGCACGTGCACGGGCTCCTGGCCGAACGTCCGCACGACGCGGATGCCCGACAGCGTCTCCTGCAGGTACGCGGTGATCGTGCCGATCGTCTCGCGCGTCCGGCGGTAGGCGTCCGCGCTGGCGATCCGGAACGCCAGCGACGCGAGCGCCATCACGGGGAGGATGAGGAACGTCAGCAGCGCGAGCTCGGCGTCGAGCCACAGCAGGATGCCGATCGTGCCGAGCAGCGTCAGCGACGCCGAGAACAGCGTGATGATCGTGTCGGTGACGAGCGAGTTGAGCGCCTCGACGTCGTTGGTCATGCGCGACAGCAGCACGCCGGCGCGGTTGCGCTCGTAGAAGCCGACAGGCTGGGACTGGAGGTGTCGGAACATCTGCTCGCGCAGGTCCTGGAGCGCGCGCTGGCCGACCCAGTTGACGAGGTAGGTCTGGAGGTAGCTCGCGCCCCAGTAGACCAGCGCGCTGAGCACGAACAGGGCGACGGTGACGTTCAGCGAGCCGAGGTCGCCGGGGACGATGCCGTCGTCGATGGCGCGGGAGGCGAGCGGGGGAGGGGCGAGCGTGGCGGCGGTGCCGAGCACGAGCGCGCCGAACATCGCCGCCACGCGGAAGCGGTAGGGGGCCAGCAGCGCGACCAGGCCGCGGACCTTGCGTCCGCGTCCGCTGGTGCCGCGCATCCGGCGCCGGATGTCCTCGAGCGTCGCGCCCATCAGAGCCCCGCCGCCTGCTCGACCGGGTTGCGCGTGAGGAAGACCTGGTCCGGCAGCCCCTTCTCGACGATCTCGCGGTACAGGTCGTTGACCTCGAGCAGCTGCTCGTGCGTGCCGCGCGCGACGAGCTCGCCGTCCTCGAGGACCGCGATCTCGTCGGCGAGCGCGATCGTCGACAGCCGGTGGGCGATGACGAAGGTCGTCCGGCCGGCCATCACCTCGCGCAGGGCGGTCTTGATGAGGTGCTCGGTCGAGGAGTCGACCGCCGAGGTGGCGTCGTCGAGGATCAGCACGCGCGGGTCGGCGAGCAGCGCCCGCGCGATCGCGAGCCGCTGACGCTGGCCGCCGCTCAGCGTCAGCCCGCGCTCGCCGACGCGCGTCTCGTAGCCGTCGGGCAGCTCGGCGATGAACTCGTGCGCCTGCGCGCGCCGCGCCGCCTGCTCGATCTCCTCGGGCGTCGCGTCGGGCCGCCCGTAGGCGATGTTCTCGGCGACGCTGGCGGAGAAGAGGAACGGGTCGTCGTCGACGCTGGCCACGGCCCGGCGCAGCGACTCGAGCCGCAGGTCGCGGACGTCCACGCCGTCGACGAGCACCTCGCCCTCGTCGGGGTCGTACAGGCGGCCGATGAGCTGCACGAGCGAGGTCTTGCCGGACCCGGTGGCGCCGACGAGCGCCAGGGTGGTGCCGCCGGCGACGTCGAGCGAGACGTGGCGCAGCGCCGGCTCGGCCGCGCCCTCGTAGCGCAGCGTCACGTCGCGCAGCTCGACGCGGCCGTCGCCGTCGGGGAGCGGTCGCGCGTCGGGGCGGGGCACGATCTGCGGCTCGCGGTCGAGGATCTCGAACAGGCGCGCTCCGGACGCGGTCGCCCGCTGCGCCATTCCGAGCGCCATGCCGAGCATCCGCATCGGACCGAGCAGCATCAGCAGGTACGTGTAGAAGGCGGTGAAGTCGCCGAGCGACAGATCGCCGCGCACCACCTGGCGGCCACCGAGGAAGAGGATCGCCGCGAGGCCGAGCTGCGGCAGGAAGCCGATGAACGGGCTGTAGAAGGCCTGCAGGCGCGTGGAGACCATCGCCTGCTCGAAGACCCGCCGGGTGCGATGCTGGAAGCGCTCGAGCTGGCGTGCCTCGCGCGCGAAGGCCTTGACGACGCGCACGCCGGAGACGTTCTCCTCGGCCTCCGCGGTCAGCTCGGCGATGCGCTGCTGGACCTCCTGTGCGGCGGGCCGCGCGCGGCGCCCGTAGCGGAACGCGATCCACACGACGAACGGCACCGGCGCGAGGGCGATCGCGGCGAGCCCGGGCTGCAGGGCGAACATCGCGACCCCCGCGAGCAGGATCGTCAGGAACGACTGGATCATGAAGATCAGCCCGTAGCCCAAGAAGAAGCGCACGGACTGCAGGTCGACGGTCGCGCGCGACATGAGCTGTCCGGTCTGCTGGCGATCGAAGAACCCGAGCTCCAGCGACTGGAGATGGCCGTAGACGCGGTCGCGCAGGTCGAGCTCGACCCCGAGCGAGACGCGGCCGGCGATGAGCCGCCGCAACACGGTCAGGACGAGGCGGGCGAGGCCGGCCAGCCCGATGAGGATCGCGAAGCGCTCGAGCTCGCCGCGGTCGCCGGCCTCGATCGCGTTGACGGCCTGGCCGGTGAGGTACGGGATCCCCACCGTGGCGACCATCGCCAAGCAGGCCAGGCCGGTCGACCAGGCGACCCCGCTACGGTACGGCCGGAGGAAGCCGAGGAGTCGCCGAAACGTAGGCACCGCGCCAGTGTAGTTGATGGCTTCAACTATTATGAGGCGGGTGCCCAACTCTCCCTCGGCCGGCCTCTGCGACGGCTGCCGTCATCAGAAGCTGATCGGCAACACGCGAGGGTCGACGTTCTCGCTCTGCCTGCGGTCCAAGACGGACCCGGCGTACCCGAAGTACCCGCGGATCCCGGTCCTGAGCTGCCGGGGCTACGAGCGGGCGGTCAGGCGAGCCTGACGCGCCCGCTGGCGATCTCGTAGACCGCGCCGACGACCCGCAGACGACCCGCCGCCACCGCCGTCGACAGGATCGGTCCGGTGCGCGCGAGCGCCTGGGCCTGGACGTTGGCGTTGGTGGCGACGCACCGATCGATCGTGCGCTCGCCGGCCGGCACCGACTCGATCGCCGGCACCACGGTGTCCACCACGGCGCCGATCGCGCCGAACGTGGACGGCGGGAAGCTGGTCCGGCCGGCGACGACGTCGATGGCGGACCTCACCGCCCCGCAGTCGCTGTGGCCGAGCACCATCACGAGCGGGACGCGGAGGACGGCGACCGCGTACTCGAGGCTGCCGAGCGCGCCCGGGTCAACGCCGTTGCCCGCCACCTGGACGGAGAAGACGTTGCCGCGCTCGACGTCGAACACCAGCGACGGCGACACGCGCGAGTCCGCGCAGGCGAGCACGGCGGCGAACGGCTTCTGGGAGCTCGCGCGGCGCTCGCCGACCGGCGAGTAGTCCCGGCGCTCCCATTCGTTGCGGCGGTAGCGCCGGTTGCCCTCCATGAGCGCCGCCAGCGCGGCGTTGGGCGTCGCGGGCCGGCGCGCCCCGGCCCCCAGCGCCGTACCGGTGAGCAGCTCGGCGCCTACGAGCGATCCGCCCGCCGCCGCGCCGACCGCGCCGATGAAGCGGCGCCGTGAAAGTCGTCCGTGCTCGTCCATCCTCGCCCCTCCTGCCGACGTCAATGCCGGCGGAGATCCTGCCAGGGGGTCCGGACGTCGCCCAGGAGCGCCCGCATGCGGTCCAGCCACGCCGGGTCGACGGCGCCGTAGCCGGAGACCGGGCGCATGAGCGCGACCGAGCCGGTGAGCAGGACGGCGTCGGCCTCCGCGAGGCGGTCGAGGTCGAGCGGCTCCTCGCGCGCGCCGGGCAGCAGCGCGAGCCCGCGCGCGCGCGTGACGCCCGCCAGCAGGCGCCCGTCCGCGGGCGGGGTGACGAGCGCGTCGCCCTCGAGCGTCCAGACGTTGGCGATCGCCGCCTCCAGAACGGCGCCGTCGGCGTCGACGAGCAGCGGCAGGGCGCCGTGGCGCTCGGCGAGCGCGTCCATGAGGCGGCGGTCGCGCCACTTGTAGGCGCCGAAGCCGCCGGGGAGCAGGACCGGCACCACCGCGACGGACTCGGACGACCACGGCGCGGCGGGGCGCACCGTCACGTCCACCGTGCCGTCGCCGGCGACGTCGATCCGCAGGCGCGACGGGTCCGCCTCGGCGGCGCCCGCCGCCTGGCGCACACGCTCGGCGAGCCCCGCGGGCAGCTCGACCCCGAGGGCCACCGCCGCGCCGGCCCGCAGCCGCTCCAGGTGAGGTTCCAGGTCCACCGCCGTGCCGCCGCGCACGGCGACCGTCTCGAACAGCCCCAGGGCCGGGTCCGGTCGCGTCAGCCCGCCGTCGAGCGCTCGGGCGCGCGGCAGCCGCCCGCC
>JANJUA010000013.1 GCA_024710825.1 Solirubrobacteraceae bacterium | reverse complement strand
ACCGCGGCGGCGACCGCCAACTGAAATTGCGCGCTGCATCGCATCGCGGTCACCCGCGCCCGGATCTGGCACGTGCTCTGCGACCCCACCGGCCAAGCCATCAAGACCACAAACATCATGACCACCGACAACGGCAACGCGCCCGCTCCGGCGCTCGCCTTGACATAGGAGCAACGCATGGACAACGTGACCACCGAGGACCGCGGGCCCGTCCGCCACGTCGTCCTCGACCGCCCCGAGAAGCGCAACGCGATTAACGAGGCGCTGATCGCCGAGCTCCACGAAGCGCTCGCCGCCGCGGCGGCCGACGCCGACGTCCGCGTCGTGGTGATCAGGGGCGAGGGCGCCATGTTCTCCTCCGGCCTGGACCACGCCGCGCTCGGCGCGCTCGCCGCGGAGCCCGAGCGCCTGCGCGAGCTCCGCCGCGGCATCCTCGCCACCTGGAACCTGTGCGAGGAGATGGCGAAGCCCACGATCGCCGAGATCCACGGCGCCTGTCTCGGCGGCGCGATGGAGCTGGCCCTCGCCTGCGACCTACGCACGATGGCCGCGGACGCGGCCATCGGCCTCGTCGAGACGCGCGTCGGGCTCGTCCCGGACGTCGGCGGCTCGTCACGGCTGCCGTCCGTCGTGGGCCTCGGCCGGGCGAAGGAGATGATCCTGGCGTCGAAGGTGATCGACGGCACCGAGGCCGAGCGGATCGGGCTCGTCAACCGCGTGGCGCCCGCCGCGGAGCTGGGGGCCGCCACGCAGCAGCTCGCCGATGAGCTGCTCGCCTGCGCCCCGATCGCCGTGGGCCTCGCGAAGCGCATCCTCGACTCGGTGGCGAAGCCGACGCTCGCCGCCTCGTTGGAGCAGGAGGTCACCGCCCAGGCCGTGTGCGCACGCAGCGAGGACTTCGGCGAGGCGATCCGCTCGTTCGTCGAGAAGCGCCCGCCGTCGTTCAGCGGGCGGTAGCCGCGCCGTCCTTCAGCCGTCGCGCCAGTCGACCGGACCGGCGACGAGCGTGTGGCTGCCGAGCGGCCGCCCGAGCACCCGCTGCGCCTCGCGCGACGCCTCCAGCACCGCACCGAGGTCGATCCCGGTCTCGTAGCCCATCTCGTGCAGCATCGACACGAGATCCTCGGTGGCGATGTTGCCCGTCGCCCCGGCGGGCACCGGGCAGCCGCCCAGCTCGCCGAAGCTCGACTCGAACGACGCACAGCCCGCGTCGAGCGCCGCGACGGCGTTCGCCAGCCCCTGGCCCCTCGTGTTGTGGAAGTGCGCGGTGAGCTGGACGCCGTCGAGCGCGTCGGCGGCCTGCTCGAAGAACGAGCGCACCTGACGCGGGTTCGCCATCCCGGTCGTGTCGCCGAAGCCGATCTCCTGCGCCCCCGCGTCGACGAGCCGGCACGCGATGGCGAACACGCGCTCCGGCGCCACCGCGCCCTCGTACGGGCAGCCGAAGGAGGTGGCGACGACCGCCACGCAGCGCAGGCCTGCCTCGCGCGCCCTCGGCACGACCCGCTCCAGCCCCTGCAGCGACTCCTCGATCGAGCGGTTGACGTTGGCTCGGTTGTGCGCCTCCGACGCGCTGAGGAAGACGCTGACCTCGTCGAAGCGGTCGCGCAGCTCGAGCGCCTTGTCGAGCCCTCGCTCGTTGGGCACGAGCACGGAGACCGCGACCTCCTCCGGGATCTCCGCCCGGGCAAGGACCTCGGGACCGTCGGCGAGCTGCGGGATCACGTCGGCGCGCACGAAGCTCGTGACCTCCATGCGGCGCAGGCCCGTCCGGGCCAGCAGCTCGACGAGTCGGACCTTGTCGTCCGTCGCGATGATCTCCGGCTCGTTCTGGAAACCGTCGCGCGGACCGACCTCGCGGACGTGGATGGCGGTCGCTGTCACGACCCGAACGATATCCTCGCCGCCCCATGGCTCCACCCTCCGTCTCCATCATCGGCGCGACAGGCGCCCTCGGCTTCGGCCTCGCCCTCCGCCTCGGCAACTCGGGCGTGCCGATCGTCATCGGCTCCCGCGACGCCGGCCGTGCCGAGGAAGCGGCCGCCCGCGCCGCCGGCCTCGCGCCCGGCGGGAGCTTCTCCGGGCTCGCCAACGGGCCCGCGGCGGCAAGCTCCGAGGTCGTGATCCTCAGCGTGCCGTTCGCCAGCCAGGCCCAGACGCTGAAGGGCATCAAGGACCATCTCCGCGAGGGTCAGCTCCTCGTCGACGCGACGGTCCCCCTCGCCGCCGAGGTCGGCGGCAAGCCGACGCAGGTGATCGGCGTCTGGCACGGATCGTCCGCCCAGCAGGCGGCGGACCTGGTGCCCGACGGCGTGCGCGTCTGCTCGGCGCTGCACACGGTGAGCGCGGCGTCGCTGACGGACCTCGACCACGCGCTCGACGAGGACGTCCTCATCTGCGGCGACCGGAAGGCCGACAAGCGCGTGGTGGCCGAGCTCGTCGGCGGCGTCGAGGGCCTGCGCCCGGTGGACGCCGGCCGGCTCGAGCAGTCGCGCATCGTCGAGACGCTCACCGCGATGCTGATCGGCATGAACATCCGCTACAAGACCCACGCGGGGATCCGCATCATGGGCCTGCCGGAGGAGCTGTGGCCGGCTCCGTCCTCCTAGCCGGCGGCACGGGGGGCGCCAAGCTGGCACGTGGGCTGCTCGACGTCACGCCGGGCGCGCTGACCGTCGTCGTCAACACAGGCGACGACCTCGAGGCGTACGGCGGTCACGTCTCGCCCGATCCGGATCTCGTCTGCTTCTGGCTGGCCGACCGCATCGACGCACGCGGCTGGGGGCTGCAGGGCGACACGTTCGCGGTCATGGACGGGCTGCGCGAGGTCGGCGACGACGTCTGGTTCAACCTCGGCGACCGCGACCTGGCGCTCTGCCTGCGCCGGGCACGGCGGCTCGCGGAGGGCGCGACGCTCACCGAGGCGATCGGCGAGCAGGCGCGCGCGCTGGGCGTCGACCGCGCCCGCGTGCTGCCGATGACCGACGACCCGGTGCGGACGCAGATCATGGCCGGCGGCGAATGGTTGCCGCTGCAGGACTTCCTCATCCGCCGCGGCGGCGAGGGGCCGGTCGACGGCGTCGGCTTCACGGGCGTCGAGGCGGCGGCGCCCAGCGCGGAGGTGCTCGCCGCGATCGCCGAGGCCGAGGCGATCGTGGTGGGACCGTCGAACCCGATCATCTCGATCGGCCCGATCCTGGCGCTCGCCGGCCTGCGCGAGGCGCTTGTCGCCGCGGACGCGCCGGTCATCGCGGTGAGCCCGATCGTCGGCGGCGCCGTGGTCAAGGGCCCGCCGGCCGCGTTCCTCGCCTGGGCGGGGCAGCCGGCGACCGACGCCGGCGTCCTCGCCCACTACGGCGAGCTGCTCGACGGCTTCGTCGGCGAGCAGCGCGTCCCCGACGCGCCGATCCCCCAGCTCGTCACCGACGTCGACCTCTCGGACCCCGCTCGGCGGGCCCGGGTGGCGGGCGAGGTGCTCGACTTCGCCCGGTCGCTGGCATGACGACGCTCGCGATCCTCCCCGTGAAGGGCTTCGGCCGCGCCAAGCAGCGCCTGCGGGCGGCGGTCCCGGACGGGCCGCGCGCGGGGCTGGTCGAGGCGATGGTCGGCGACGTCCTGGCGGCGCTCGGGGAGGTCGAGGGACTCGCCGGCGTGATCGTCGTGACCGCCGAGCCGGCGGCCGCCGCGCTCGCCCACGACGCCGGCGCCGAGGTGGTGCACGATCCCACGGAGGTCGGCCAGAACGAGGCCGTCGAGCTCGGGATCGCGCGCGCGTGCGCGCGCGGAGCGGAGCGCGTCCTGCTGCTCCCCGGCGACTGCCCGGCGCTCGATCCCGCCGACGTCGAGACGCTGCTCGCCACGGCCGCGTCCGTCGTCGTCGTCCCCGACCGCCACGGCACCGGGACCAACTCCCTGCTGCTGTCGCCGCCCCGCGCGATCGCCACCGCCTTCGGCCCCGGCTCGCGCGCCCGCCACGAGGCCGCGGCGCACGCCGCCGGCGTGAGCTGCCGCGTGCTCGCCCTCGAGACCCTCGGCATGGACGCCGACACGCCCGAGGATCTCGCGGCGCTCCAGGCCGGCGGCCGCCTCGGCGTCCGCACGCTCGCGACGCTCGAACGGCTGGCCCGCGCATGAGCGTCACCGTCGCAGCCGTCCGCGACCTGCCCGAGGTGCGCCCCGGCGACGACCTCGCGGGCCTGCTGATCGCCGCGGGGCTCGACGCCGGCGACGGCGACGTGCTCTGCATCGCCCACAAGGTCGTCTCGAAGGCCGAGGGGCGCGTCGTGGAGCTCTCCGACGTCGAGCCGAGCGAGCGCGCGGTCGCGCTGGCGGCCGTGCACGGCAAGGACCCGCGCCATCTGGAGGTCGTCCTCGCGGAGAGCGCGTCGATCGTCCGCGAGCGGCCGGGCGTGCTCATCTGCCGCACGCGCCATGGCTTCGTCTGCGCCAACGCGGGCGTCGACGCCTCCAACGCGGGCGGCGACGGCCGACTCGTGCTGCTGCCGCTCGACCCGGACGCCTCGGCCCGCGCCCTGCGCGCCGCGCTGCGCGAGCGCACCGGCGCCGCGCCCGCCGTGGTGGTCACCGACTCGTTCGGGCGCGCCTGGCGCGGCGGACAGACGGAGACCGCGATCGGCGTGGCCGGCCTGACGCTCGTGGACGACTGGGCCGGCCGCCGCGACGCCGACGGACGCGACCTGCGGGCCACCGCGATCGCCGTGGCCGACGAGGCCGCCTCCGCCGCCGACCTGGTGCGCTCCAAGGACTCCCGCGAGCCGGCCGTGGTGGTGCGGGGGCTCGGGCGCTTCGTCACGGCCGACGACGGCCCGGGCGCGGTCGCGCTCGTCCGCCCGCGCGCAGAGGACCTCTTCGGCGAGCTGCCCGGGTAGCTCGCCCTACACGGCCTCGACCGTCAGGTCGTAGCGGCGGCGGATGCCGTAGAGGGTGGTGCGTTCGGCGGCGGGGCGGTTGGCGTTGTGGGCGGCGTTGATGAGGTCGGGGGGGTCGAGTTGGACGCCGTGGTAGCTGCCGGCCATGCGGCTGATGCTTTCTTCCATGAGGGTGCCGCCGAGGTCGT
>JANJUA010000412.1 GCA_024710825.1 Solirubrobacteraceae bacterium | reverse complement strand
CCGCCCCGCCCGGGCCGGGTCGCGCAGGATCCGGAGGACTGGTGGCGCGCGGCGGAGGCGGTGCTCGACCGGCTGGGCGCGTCGCGGGCGGACGCCATCGGCCTGACCGGCCAGATGCACGGGCTCGTCGCACTCGACGCCGCCGGCCGGCCGTTGCGTCCGGCGATCCTCTGGAACGACGGGCGCGCCGGCGACCAGTGTGCGGCGGTCGAGGAGCGGATCGGGCTCCAACGGCTGGTCGAGGTGACGGGCAACCGGCCGCAGCCGGGCTTCACCGCGCCGAAGCTGCTCTGGATGCGCGAGCACGAGCCGGAGCTGTACCGGCGGATCGCGCAGGTGCTGCTGCCGAAGGACTACGTCCGTCTGCGGCTGTGCGGGGAGCGCGCCACCGACGTGGCCGACGCGTCGGGGACGCTGCTCCTCGACCTGGCGTCACGCCGCTGGAGCGCGGAGGTCGTCGACGCGCTCGAGCTCGACGCCGGCTGGCTGGCGCCCGTGCACGAGGCGCCGGAGGTCGTCGCCACCGCCTTCGGCGGCGTCCCGGTCGTCGCCGGCGCGGGCGACCAGGCCGCAGGCGCGCTCGGGGTGGGTGTCCTGGCGGAGGCCGGTCCGGCGAGCGTGGTCCTGGGGACGTCCGGCGTCGTGCTCATGCCCTGCGAACGTCCCGTTCACGACCCCGACGCGCTGCTGCACGCCTTCTGCCACGCGGCGCCCGGCGTCTGGCACGTCATGGGCGTGATGCTCTCGGCGGCGGGCGCGCTCGGCTGGGTCCGCCGGGCGACCGGGGCGGCGCCGTTCGCGACGCTGCTGGCGGAGGCGGCGTCGTGGCCGCCCGGCGTCGACGGACTGCTGTTCGCGCCGTCGCTCTCCGGTGAGCGCCTGCCGCACGCCGACCCTGACGCCCGGGGCGCCTTCGTGGGCGCCGCGCTCGGCCACGACCGCGGGGCCCTGACGCGTGCTGTCCTGGAGGGCGTCGCCTTCGGGCTGCGCGAGGCGCTCGAGCTCGTCGAGCGAGCGGTGCCGGTGGGGGCGCTGTGCCGTGTCTCGGGAGGGGGTGCGCGCAGCGATCTGTGGCTCGAGATCCTCGCCTCGGCGCTCGGGCGTCCGCTCGAGGTGCGCAGCGACACGGCGGGCGCCGCGTACGGCGCGGCGTTGCTGGCGGGCGTGGGCGCCGGCGTGTGGGCGGGGCCGGCGGAGGCGGTGGACGCGTGCGTGCGCGTCGCGAGGACGGTCGAGCCGCGCGCCGACTGGGCGGCGGCGTACCAGGAGACGCTGCCACGCTTCGGGGCCCTCACGGCGACGCTGCGCGAAGCCCGGGCGACGACCGGGCCCGCCGATCGCCGAGGTGCCCGTCCGCGGACCTGGCGCACGGCGGGTCGTGACGTGTTCCGGCCCCGGCCGGGGGACGGCTAGCTGCCCGCCTCCAGCCGCCGCTTGACCTCCGCGAGGAACCGCGCGGCGAGCACGCCGTCGAGCGCCCGGTGGTCCCAGGAGAGGCCGAGGATGCAGATCGGGCGGACCGCGATGGCATCGCCCTCGACGACGACCGGGCGCTTGACGACCGCCTCGACGTCGAGGATCCCGACCTGGGGCTGGTTGATGACGGGCGTCGCCATGATCGAGCCGAACTGCCCCGGGTTCGTGATGGTGAACGTGCCGCCGTGGACCTCGTCCGGCTCGAGCTGCTTGGCGCGCGCGCGGCGGGCGACGTCGCGGATGCTCCGGCCCAGCCCCTCGGCCGACAGGTCCTGCGCGTCTCGGATCACCGGCACGACGAGCCCTTCCTCGTCGAGCGAGACGGCGATGCCGAGGTGCACCGCGTCGCCGTAGCGGCGGTACGTCTCGCCCTCGAGCGTCGCGTTCAGCGACGGGTGGACCCGCAGCGCGTCGATCGCGGCGCGGGCCACGATCGGCAGCGCCGTGAGCCCGAGGCGGGCGCGCTCGGCCTCGACCCGCGAGAAGTCGACCTCGATCCAGGTGGTGCACGTGGCGGCGGTCTCCAGCGAGCGCTTCATGTGCGCGCCGATGGCGCGGCGCATGCGCGACAGCGTCGCGCCGCCGGAGTCCGCCGGCGCGGGCTCCGGGTCCGGGCGGTACGGCGACTCGATGTGCATCGGCGGCTCGGTTGGCGCCTGCACCGCCGCGAGCACGTCCTGCTTGCGCACCCGCCCGCCGCGGCCGGTGCCCGGCACCGTCGCCAGGTCGATCCCGTGCTCGGCCGCGATTCGCTGCACGACCGGCGAGTAGCGTCGCCCGCTCGCCGCTCCGTTCGCCGCCACCGCCGGCCTGCGAGCGGTCGCGGGGGCGGGCGACGCGCTCGTCGCCGCCGCGGCCTCGCTCGCGTGCGGCTCGCCGGGCCGCGCGTCCGTCTCGATCCGCGCCAGCACCGTCCCGACGTCGACCGTCTCCCCGACCGCCACCAGGATCTCCGCCAGTCGCCCGCTCACGGGCGACGGCACCTCCGTGTCGATCTTGTCCGTCGAGACCTCGAGCACCGTCTCGTCCTTCTCCACCCAGTCGCCGGGCTGCTTGGCCCAGCCGATGACGGTCCCCTCGGCGACCGAGACGCCCATCTGCGGCATCGTCAGATCAGTATGCGAGGAGCTCACGGCAGGCCTCCTTGATGCGGTCGACGGACGGCAGCAGCGCCTGCTCCAGCGGCGGCGAGAACGCGATCGGCACGTCGGGCGTGGAGACGCGCACGACGGGGCCGTCGAGGTCCTCGAAGCCCTTCTCGGCGATGAGCGCCGCCACCTGGGCGCCGGCCGCGCAGGTCGCGTTGGCCTCGTCGACGACGACCACCTTCGAGCAGCGGCGGACGGTCTCGAGGATCGCCTCCTCGTCCAGCGGCACCAGCGAGCGCAGGTCGAGCACCCGGACGGTCGCGCCGTCGAGGTTCGCGGTCGCCTCCAGCGCGGTGTGCACCATCGCCCCGTAGGCGATCACGGCGAGGTCGTCGCCCTCGCGCGCCACCCGGGCGCCGAACGGCGTCTCGTAGGCGCCGGCCGGGACGTCGCCCTTCACGCGCCGATAGAGGTGCTTGTGCTCGCAGAAGACGACCGGGTTGGGGTCGCGGATCGCGGCTATCAGCAGGCCCTTCGCGTCCTCGGCGGTCGACGGCGCGACGACCTTCAGCCCGGGCGCGTGCATGAACCACGCCTCAGGGTTCTGCGAGTGAAACGGCCCGCCCGAGAACCCGCCTCCGGTCGGCAGCCGCACGGTGATCGGCACCGCGAGCCCCTGGCGGTAGTGCATCTTGCCCGCCACGTTGACGAGCTGGTCGAAGCCGCAGGCGACGAAGTCGGCGAACTGCATCTCGCACACCGGCCGCAGCCCGACGACCGCCGCGCCCACGGCGGTCCCGACGATGGCGGACTCGGCCAGCGGCGTGTCCATGACCCGGTCGGCCCCGAACTCCTCGATGAAGCCGTCGGTCACCTTGAACGCCCCGCCGAAGACGCCGACGTCCTCGCCCATGAGCAGCACGCGCTCGTCGGCGCGCATCTCCTCGCGCAGGCCGTCGGAGATCGCCTGGAGGTAGGTCATCGTGCTCATCGGTCGTCCTCTCGGTCCGGCCCGAACCCCGACCACGGGGCCAGCCCGTCGCCGAGCGGCTCGGCGACCTCGGCGAAGACGCCTTCGCGCGCCGTCGCCGGGTCCGGCATCGGCATCGCCAGCGCCGCCTCGACGCCCGCCTCGACCTCCTCGTCCACCAACGCGCGCAGCGCCTCGACGTCGACGCCGAGCTCGCGCACGCGCGCCACCTGGCGGTCGATGGGGTCGCGCCGCCGCCACTGCTCGAGCAGCTCCTTCGGCACGTACCTCATGTCGTCGTGCGCCGCGTGGCCGTGCATGCGCATCGTCTTGGCCTCGATGAGCGTCGGGCCGCCCCCGGCCAGGGCGCGCTCGCGAGCGACCCGCACGGCCTCGAACATCGCCTCGACGTCGTTGCCGTCCACCGGGACCCCCGGGAACCCGTACGCCGCCGCGCGCTTGGACGGCTCGACCGCGAACTGCTGCTCGATCGGCGTCGAGTAGGCGAACTGGTTGTTCTCGAGCACGAAGACGACCGGCAGCCGCTGCACGCCCGCCCAGTTCATCGCCTCGTGGAAGTCGCCGCGCGACGTGGACCCGTCGCCGAACCAGGTGATCGCGCAGCGCCGCTCGCCGCGGAGCTTGAACGCCATCGCCATCCCCGTCGCCACGAGCATCATGTCGGGCAGCATCGACACCATCCCGACGCAGCCGAGGTCCTTGTCGCCGAAGTGCACGTTCCCGTCGCGGCCGCGCGTCACGCCTCCCTCGCGGCCCATGTACTGCGCGAAGACCCGCTCGACCGGCACGCCGCGCACGAGGTGCGCGCCGAGGTCGCGGTGCAGGACGCAGAGCCTGTCCTCGGCGGCCATGGCGAACGCGGCGCCCACCGAGACCGCCTCCTGCCCGAACCCGTCGTAGAACGAGCCGGGCACCTTGCCCTGGCGGTACAGCACCATCGCCCGCGCCTCGACTCCGCGCATCAGCAGCATCGTCCGCAGCAGGGCGATCCGGTCGTCGGGGGTCAGGTGCTCGCTCGCCGCAGCCTGGGCGAGCTTCGACCGCTCCGTCGCCGTGTCCGTCTCCATCGTTCTCCCTCGTCAGGCCGGCGCGGGGTCTCCGTCCGGCTCCGTCATGCGCGGCGCTTCGGGTTCTCCGCTCGCCGCGCCGGGTTCGGCGAGGCTACCAATCCGTTTACCCTCGGGTGCATGGAGCGCGTGTGGGCCTCGCGCCTGCGGTGGCGATTTCGCGGCGCGTGGCAGTGGCCGAGCTTCGCCGCGCTGACCGTC
>JANJUA010000373.1 GCA_024710825.1 Solirubrobacteraceae bacterium | reverse complement strand
AGCGGCTGGCGCAGCGGATCTCGCGCCACGGCCAGAGCGTGGTCACGACCACCGACCTCGCGCACGTCCCGGGGGCGACCGAGCCCGGCGTGGCGCGGGTGGCCGTCGTCGGCGACGGCTCGGTGCTGCAGGAGGCCGCCGACGCCGCGCGTGAGGCGGTGGGCGCGTGAGGCGCCGCGCCCCGCGGCCGGTGTCGTTGGCCGTCGAGGCTCTGCGCCGGGAGGTCGAGCCGGCGACCATGCTCGCCCGGATCCAACGCGCCTGGCCGGCGGCCGTGGGCGAGTACGTCGCGGAGCACGCCGAGCCGCTGCGCGAGCGCGCCGGCACCGTGACGGTCTACTGTCGCGAGTCGGTTTGGGCCCAGGAGGTGGCCCTGATGGCGCCCGAGTACGTGGCCGCGATCAACCGCGAGCTGGGGGAGGATCTGGTGCAGCGCATACGAACGACATCGACCCCACGATGAGCGTCACCGATTCGTGGTTTTTGCAGGTCTTTCGCTCTCTCCCATAGCCAGGTCTGGGGAGGGGTGTGTGCTATCTTGATAGGGAACCTTTCTGCTTCCGCCCCGGGCCGCCGCAGCCAGTGGCGCGACCGGGGCTTTCTCACGTAACGGAGGACCTTTTGGCCGCCGATGAGCCCACGCCCGCGCACCGCTACGACGCCCGAGACATCACCGTCCTCGAGGGCCTCGAGGCGGTACGCAAGCGGCCGGGAATGTACATCGGCTCGACCGGCGTGCGCGGCCTGCACCACCTCGTCTACGAGGTCGTCGACAACTCCGTGGACGAGGCGCTGGCCGGCCGCGCCAGCGCCGTCGACGTGACGATCCACCCGGACAACTCGATCACGGTCGCCGACGACGGCGCGGGCATCCCCGTGGGGATCATGGAGAAGGAGGGCAAGCCCGCCGTCGAGGTCGTGCTGACGGTCCTCCACGCCGGCGGCAAGTTCGGCGAGGGCGGCGGCTACAAGGTCTCCGGCGGCCTCCACGGCGTCGGCGTCTCGGTGGTCAACGCGCTGTCGGAGCAGCTCCACGTCCGGATCCGCCGCAACGGCTTCACCTACGACCAGGAGTACGCGCGGGGCGTGCCGCAGGGCCCGCTGACCCAGGGCGAGCCGACCAAGGAGACCGGCACGACGATCACGTTCCGCCCTGACGTCGACGTCTTCGAGACGACCGAGTACGACTTCGCCACGCTCGAGCAGCGCCTGCGCGAGACCGCGTTCCTCACCGCCAACCTCCGCATCTCGCTCACCGACGAGCGCGGCGAGGGCAAGCGCGTCGAGTTCCACTACCAGGGCGGCATCCGCGACTTCGTCTCGTACCTCAACGAGAACAAGGACCCGATCGGCAAGAAGGTCGTGTACTTCGAGGGCGAGTCCGACGAGGGCGCGGTCGAGGTCGCGATGCAGTGGAACACGACCTACCAGGACTCGATCCACTCGTTCGCGAACAACATCAACACGCACGAGGGCGGCTCGCACCTGTCGGGCTTTCGCTCCGCGCTCACCCGCACCCTGAACGCGTTCGCGCGCAAGCAGGGAGCGCTGCGCGAGAAGGACGACAACCTCAGCGGCGAGGACGTCCGCGAGGGGCTGACCGCGGTCGTCTCCGTCAAGCTCGCCGAGCCGCAGTTCGAGGGCCAGACGAAGACCAAGCTCGGCAACCCGGGCATGGAGGGCTTCGTCCAGTCGATCGTCAACCGCGGCCTCGACGAGTTCCTCGAGGAGAACCCGAAGGAAGGTCGCGCGATCATCACGAAGGCGATCTCGGCCGCTCAGGCCCGCGCCGCCGCGCGTAAGGCCCGCGACCTGACCCGCCGCAAGTCGGTGCTCGACAACGCCCGGCTGCCGGGCAAGCTGGCCGACTGCTCCGTGCGCGACCCGTCGCTCAGCGAGATATTCATCGTCGAGGGCGACTCCGCCGGCGGCTCCGCCAAGCAGGGCCGCGACCGCAACACGCAGGCGGTGCTTCCGCTGCGCGGCAAGATCCTCAACGTCGAGAAGAGCCGCATCGACAAGGTGCTCAAGAACGAGGAGATCCAGGCGCTCATCACCGCGATCGGCACCGGGGTCCGCGACGAGTTCAACATCGAGGCGGCGCGCTACCACAAGATCATCCTCATGACCGACGCCGACGTGGACGGCGCGCACATCCGCACGCTGGTGCTCACACTGCTGTTCCGCGAGATGCCCGAGCTGATCGACGCCGGCTACGTGTACATCGCCAAGCCGCCGCTCTACAAGGTCAAGCAGGGCCAGCAGGAGCGCTACATCGAGAAGGAGGCCGAGCTCGAGGCGCACCTCCTCGGCGACAAGCTCGAGCGGCTGGAGATCACCGATCGCGACGGCAGGCAGTTCAAGGTGACCGAGACGCGCTGGCAGCGGTTCACGCGGCTGCTCAAGCAGTACGAGGGCTGGTCCTCCGCTCTGCGGGCGGAGGCGGGCCAGGACACCGTCGTCTTCCTCGAGGAGTCCTCGCTGCTGGACGAGGGCGTGCGCGACGCGGAGGCGGCCGTCGAGCTGCTGTCGCGCGGCGGGCTGGAGGGCGAGCCGTACGAGACGACCGTGCTCGGGAGCGAGAACGGGCACTTCGCGGTCCGCGCCGTCGAGACGAAGACCGGCCTCGCGCGCACGCACCGGATTCGCCACGACCTGTTCGCCCAGAACGAGTACCGCCAGCTCGTCCGCGTGCACGCGCAGCTGGCCGAGCTGGTGGGCACGCCGCCGTTCGACGTCCGTCTCGGGGAGGAGCGCGAGGACGCGCTGTCCTTCGAGGCGCTGCGCGCCGCGGTGCTGGCGGTCAGCTCCAAGCGCGTGCAGCTCTCGCGCTTCAAGGGCCTGGGCGAGATGAACCCGGAGCAGCTCCGCGCCACCACGATGGACCCGCAGACGCGCACGCTCGCGCAGGTGACGATGGAGGACGCCACCATGGCCGACCAGCTGTTCTCGATGCTGATGGGCGACCAGGTGGAGCCACGCCGCGCGTTCATCGAGGAGAACGCCCGCCAGGTGGCCAACCTCGATGTCTGACGTCCGAGACTTGACGAAGGAGGTGCAGCATGGGAACTGACGTCATCGGCGGCGGCCACATCGAGCCGCGCGCGCTCGAGGACGAGATGCGCACCGCGTATCTCGACTACGCGATGTCCGTCATCGTCGGCCGGGCTCTGCCCGATGTGCGCGACGGCCTCAAGCCCGTCCACCGGCGCGTGCTGTTCGCGATGCAGGAGGCCGGGCTCCAGCCGAACCGGCCGTACTCGAAGAGCTCGCGCATCGTCGGCGACGTGATGGGCAAGTACCACCCGCACGGCGACTCGTCCATCTACGACACGCTCGTCCGCATGGCGCAGGACTTCTCCATGCGCTACACGCTCGTCGACGGTCAGGGCAACTTCGGCTCGATCGACGACGATCCCGCGGCCGCCATGCGCTACACGGAGGCCCGCCTCGCGCGCATGGCCACCGAGATGCTGCGCGACATCGACGAGGACACCGTCGACTTCGGCCCCAACTACGACGGGCGCAACCAGGAGCCCGTCGTCCTGCCCGCGCGGTTTCCGAACCTGCTCGTCAACGGGTCGTCCGGGATCGCCGTCGGCATGGCCACGAACATCCCGCCGCACAACCTCTCCGAGGTCGTCGCCGCGGTGACGGCCTACATCGACGATCCCGAGATCGACGTCGCGGGCCTGATGGCGCACATCCAGGGCCCCGACTTCCCGACCGGCGGGATCATCCTCGGCCGCCAGGGCATCCGCGACGCCTACGAGACCGGCCGCGGCCGGGTGCGCGTGCGCGCCAAGGCCCACATCGAGGACGTCGGCCGCGGCAAGGAGGCGATCGTCGTCACCGAGCTGCCCTTCATGGTCAAGAAGGGCGGCGACAACGGCCTGTCGGTGAAGATCAAGAACCTGGTCGAAGAGAAGAAGATCACCGAGATCTCCGACATCCAGGACTACTCCGACGGCCGGACCGGGATGCGCCTGGTGATCGAGCTCAAGCGCGACGCGATCCCGAAGGTCGTGCTGAACAAGCTCTACAAGCACACGGCGATGCAGACGACGTTCGGCGTCAACACCGTGGCGCTCGTCGACGGCGTGCCCCGGACGCTGAACCTCCTGGCGGTCATCAAGAACTACGTCGATCATCAGCGCGACGTCATCGTGCGGCGGACGAAGTACCGCCTGCGCGAGGCGGAGGCGCGCGCGCACGTCCTCGAGGGACTGCTGATCGCGATCGGCAACATCGACGAGGTCATCGCGCTGATCCGCGCGTCGCGCGACACGGACGAGGCGCGCGCCGGGCTGATGGAGCGCTTCGACCTCACGCGCATCCAGGCCCAGGCGATCGTCGACCTGCGCCTCGGCCGCCTGACCGCGCTCGAGGCCGACAAGATCAAGGCCGAGTACGACGACCTGATGGAGCAGATCGCGGAGTTCCGCGACATCCTCGGCTCCGAGGAGCGCGTGTTCGGGATCATCAAGGAGGAGCTCGCTGAGATCGACGAGCGCTTCGGCGACGAGCGCCGCACGGTCATCACGCACTCCGAGGACGACCTCGACATCGAGGACCTGATCGCCGACCAGCAGATGGTCATCACGATCACGAAGAGCGGCTACATCAAGTCGTTGCCGCTCATGACCTACCGCCAGCAGCAGCGCGGCGGACGCGGCGTGATCGGGATGGACATGAAGGACGGCGACTACATCGAGCACCTCTTCGTGTGCTCGTCGCACGACTACCTGCTGTTCTTCTCCAACCGCGGCAAGGTCTACCGCTCGAAGGTCTACGACCTGCCGGAGTCGCAGCGCACGGCGAAGGGCCGCGCGCTCGTCAACGTCCTGCCGCTGCGCGACGGCGAGCGGATCCAGTCGGTCCTCTCGACGCGCGACTTCACGGAGGGCAAGTACGTCATCTTCGCCACCAAGCACGGCGTGGTCAAGAAGACCGAGTTCCTCGCCTACAACACGCCGATCAAGGCGGACGGCATCATCGCGATCAAGATCCGCGACGACGACGAGCTCGTGTCCGTGCGCCGGACCAGCGGGGACGACGACATCCTCATGGTCTCGCGGCGCGGCCAGGCGGTGCGCTTCCACGAGGACGGCGTCCGCCCGATGGGGCGCGACACGTCCGGCGTGCGCGGGATGGACGTGTCCGCGCCCGACGACGCCGTGCTGGTCATGGACGTGGCCCGCGACGACCAGGAGCTGCTGGTCGTCACCGAGAACGGCTACGGCAAGCGGACGTCGATCGCGGAGTACCGCAAGACGAACCGCGGCGCCAAGGGCGTCGGCACGATCAAGCTGACCGAGACGAAGGGCGGCCTGGCGGGGGCGCTCGTCGTGCGCGAGCACCAGGAGCTGGTGTTCATCTCCGTCGGCGGCATGGTGCAGCGCACGGGCGTGCGCGGGATCAGCCGCTACGGGCGCCTCTCCCAGGGCGTCCGCGTGATGAACATGAAGCCGGAGGACCGCGTCTCGGCCGTGGCGCTCGTCGTGGAGTCCAGCGGCGAGGCATCGGACGGTGACGTCGCCGCCGTGGTCGACGCCGACGGGCCGGTCGAGCTGGACGCGAGCGGCTCCGGAGAGGGCCCCGGGTCGGCGGCGCTCGAGGCCGACGAGCCCGCGCCCGAGGAGACGCTGCACCCGGAGGACGTCGAGGACACGGACGAGCCCTGAGCAACCGGCGGGGACGGCCCTTCAGACCGTCCCCGCTGTTCGCTACTCTGGCGATACCAGAGAAAGGAGGTGGTCCGTATCGGTAGTTCGAGTTCTTGCGGGACCCTGGAGGTGACCGGCCGCTCCTAGGTCGGAAGGCTGGAGCCGCAGGTGCGGAATCCAACCCGGGCCACCGTCGCCGACATGCCGGATCTGGTCCCACCGGCGCGCAGAGCCTCGGCTCGAGCGCAGCATTGTCGTCGATCCCAAATCCAGTCTCGCCTAACGCGAAGGGCGTCCCTCCCGGGGCGCCCTTCGTCGTCTCCGGCGCCATGACGGGTGAGCTGCGCGGCCGGACGGTGGTCCTGCGCCCGCTGCGTCCGGCCGATGCCGCGCGGCTGCGCGAGATCCGTCTGGAGCCGGAGGTCCGGCGCTGGTGGGGGCGACTCGAAGACGACTTCCCGCTCGGCGACGAGCCGGAGGCGACGCGGCTGACGATCCGGGTCGACGGTGCGATCGTCGGGATGATCCAGCACGGCGAGGAGCCCGAGCCCGACTACCGCCACGCCTGGATCGACGTCTTCCTCAGCGCCGACGTCCACGGCCGCGGGTACGGGCGGGGCGCCGTGGCGACCGTCGTGCGCCACCTGATCGACGACCTCGGCCACCACCGGGTGACGATCGACCCGGCGCTCGCCAACGAGGCGGCGATCCGCGCCTACGAGCGGGCCGGCTTCCGGCGGCTTCGGCGTGCTGCGCAAGGCCGCGCGCAACACCGAGACGGGCGAGTGGGAGGACGAGCTGCTGATGGAGCTCGTCGCCGACGACGCCTGACGTGCACCGGCGAGCGGCTAAGCCGCTTCGGGCAGGTACTGACGCCAGCCGGACGGGATCGTCGGGCTCGCCACGTGGATGAAGATCGCGGGGTGCGGGGTGCGGGGCTTCCGGCGCGGCGTCATGCCGATCTGGCTGGGCAGCCGGTCGCCCTTGCGGCGGTTGCACGGCGCACAGGCGGCGACGATGTTCTCCCACCCCGATCCGCCGCCCTTGGAGCGCGGGATCACGTGGTCGACCGTGAGGTTGGTGCGCGCGCCGCAGTACTGGCAGGACCACCCATCGCGGGCGAAGACCGCGCGCCGGGTGATCTTGCGCTTGTGCGTGTCGCGGGGAACCTTGACGAAGGTCGTCAGCCGGATCACCACCGGCCGCGCGAGCGTGAACGACTCGGCGTGCAGGTCCCAGGTCGAGCGCTCGACGAGCTCCGCCTTCTCCTTCAGCAGCAGGACGACCGCGCGGCGGACGGTGCAGACGTTGATCGGCTCGAAGGTCGCGTTGAGGACGAGCACCCGGCCGGACGAGTCCTGTCCACGGCGCTGGTGCTCATCGAGCGCCGTGGACGTCTGAGGGATTGGCTCAACCACTCCTGGCATCGCAACCGAGGCGGAAGTCTAGCGCCCGCCTCGGCACCGCCCGCGCGTCAGGAGGCCGCGGGATAGCTGCCGAGCGTCCGGATCCCCTCGCAGTGGACGGCCAGCGCCGCGAGCGCCTCGGACACCGGCGGCACGGTATCGCGGCCGTCGACGTCGACGAAGAACATGTACTGGCCGAGGCCCATCCGCCGCGGGCGCGACTCGATCCGACTCATGTTCACGCCCCGATCGGAGAGCTCCGCCAGGCAACGCACGAGCCAGCCGGGCGTCGCGTCGCCGCCGCCCCAGAACACGACCGAGGTCTTCCAGCGGCGATCGTGCGCCATCGGCTCCGCGCCCACCGGCGCCAACCAGACGAACCGCGTGTGGTTGCGCACCTGATCCTGGACGTCCTCGCGCAGCACGCGGGCGCCGTAGAGGTCCGCGGCGAGCCGGTTGGCGAGCGCCGCCCATCGGGGCTCGGCGCGCTCGGACAGCAGGCGCACGGCGTCGGCGGTCGACGCGGCGGCCACCACCTCGGCCTGCGGCAGCTCCTCACGCAGGAAGCGCGCGCACTGCGCGATGGCCTGCGGGTGCGAGGCCACGTGGCCGATGTCGGCGAGCGCCAGCTCCTCACGGGCGATGAGGCAGTGGCGAATGGCATGGACGACCTCGCCGACGATCGTCACGTCCGGCGCCTCGGTCGCGAGCGCGTCCAGCGTCGCGTTCACGGAGCCCTCGATCGAGTTCTCGATCGGGACCACCGCGCGGTCCACCGCGCCCTCCTGGACGGCGAGCACCGCCGCCCGGATCGACGGCAGGGGCACGCGCTCGACGCCGTCCGGGGCGCTGGCGAGCAGGGCCTCCTCCGTGTGGGTCCCCGCGGGGCCGAGATAGCCGACGCGCATCATCCTCAGACGCCGCGCGGCGCCTCCTGGGCCTCGCCGGCCAGCGCGAGGCGCACGGCCTCCTCCTCCTCGGGCGACAACGCGATCTCCGCCTCGCCGTCGCGCACGTGCTTGGCGTACAGGCGGGCCTGGTCCCGGTGGTGGATCGACGACAGGACGATCCCCGAGCGGGTGGTGTCCAGCAGCGCGATCGACGCCGACTGGCGCCCGGACATCTCGTTGTAGGCGTCGTAGCGGAACACGCCCCGGTAGGCGATCGTGCGGTCGAGCCGGTCCTCGGCGGCGCCGAGCCGCCCGTCGAGCCGCCGGGCGGACTCCTCCACGTAGGCGCGCAGGGCGGCGAACGCCTCGCTGATCTCAGCGGCGTGGGACACGAGGTCGCGCGGGTCGCCCTCGGCGAGCAGCACGCGCTGTGCCGCGCGCAGCCGGCGCAGCGCCGCGAGCTGCGCGATCGCCAGCGTGAGCGCGACGAGCGCCAGCGCCAGCCCCGCCAGCGCGACGATCCCGCTCGTGGTGCTCAGCTCCTCCACGGCGTGGAGGGTAAACGGCGCGGCCCGCCCGAGTCGCGCCCGACGGCTACCGGGTGAACAGGACCGTGTAGTCCTGCCGGTTGTTGTCCTCGACCTCCTCGCCCGGGACGGGCGCGACGGCGACGCGGACGGTGACCGGCGTGCCGATCGGCGGGGACTGGCCGAGCGGGATCTCCACCTCGGCGTTCGCGCCGGCGACGGTCTGGGGCACGGTCTCGTTGACGGTGATCGGATCGCCCGCGCCGCTGATGCGCACGCTAACGCGCACGTCGGTCTCGTCGGCGGCGCCCTGGTTCTGGAAGGTCACGAGGAAGCGCGTGTCGGCGCCCGCCGCGATGCGGTTGACCGTCGGCTCGGGCTGGAGCGTCGTCTCGCCCACGGCGACCGACACGAGGCCGTGGCCGTGCGGTCCGGGGGACGTCGGCTCCTTGCCGGAGCCCCCGCCGCCGCTGCCCGCGCCGATGCGCGGCCCGACGGTCTCGGGGTCGAGCCAGCCGAGGTTGGGCAGGAACTTGGAGGTGGCGATCGTCTGCCCGGTGATCTCGTTGTCGTCGAGCTGCTCCTTTATGAGCGGCGCGACGCGCTGCGAGTAGATGACGTCGGACGCGAGCAGCTTCTGCATCTGGCCGGCGATCTGGTTGACGGCTCCGTTAGCGGCGTCCTCCGAGCCGAGCGCGGTGCGGATCAGGCCCGCGACCGTCCCGATCGCCTCCGAGCGGAAGTCGAGCACCATCAGCAGGTCGCGCTGCGCGTCGACCATCTCGCCCGGCACGTCGAGGCTGCGGGCGCGGCTCGCCTGGTCCTCCGCCACCACGCGGTACTGGTTGAGCTGCGTCTCCAGCGCGACCGGCGACTGCTCGGTGTCGGACTGCAGCAGCTCGAAGAACGGCGTGCCGACCTGCTCGTCGGAGTCCTGCACGACCGTGGCGACGTTCTGGTTGTAGTCGCGCAGCGCGTCCTTCTTCGCGCTGTTGCGGCACGAGTTGAAGCCGACGACGAGCAGGATCAGCACTAGCGCCAGCCCGCCCAGCGCGACCGCGCGCCGGATCAGCAGCTGCTGATGGTCGCTGGGGCCGCCGTCGCCGCCGCGCGCGGCGGTTCGCCGCGGGCGCGGCGTGCGAGAAGTTCTGGTGGGCTGGTCGTCGTCGAAGAACGACACGCTGAAGCGGACTCCTTGCAGGGAGGGCGTCAGGCTCAGTATGCCTGGCCCGACTGGTGCACGATTCTTCTCACGGATGGGATCTCCTCCCGAGGAATCGAATGAGGAGCAGGTGCGGCATGCGGACACTGTGAGCGGACCGGCGGACGCCGAGCTGCTGCTCGGCCGCTATCGCCTCGTGCGCCGGCTGGGAGCGGGCGGCTTCGGCACGGTCCACGAGGCCGAGGACGTCAGGCTGGACCGGGCGGTCGCGATCAAGCGGATCCCGCTCGACGACGGCGATCCCGAGCGGGCCGAGCGCGAGGCGCAGGCCGCCGCGCGGCTCAGCCACCCGGGCATCGTCACGCTGTACGAGACCGGGTCCGACGAAGATGCGTGCTATCTGGTCTCGGAGCTCGTGCGCGGAGAGACGCTCGGCGAGCTGTTGGCCGAGGGCGCGCTGTCGGACCGCGACGTCGCCGTGATCGGGGCGGCGCTGTGCGAGGCGCTGGCGCACGCGCACGGCCGCGGCGTCATCCATCGCGACGTCAAGCCCGGCAACGTCATGGTCCCCGAGCAGCGCGGCGACGGCGCGCCGGCGGCCAAGATCTGCGACTTCGGCATCGCGCGGCTCGTCGGCGGAGAGGCGCTGACCCGCACCGGCGACGTGGTGGGCACGCTCGCCTACATGGCGCCGGAGCAGGCCGAGGGCCGGCGCGTCACCGCGGCGACGGACGTCTACGCGCTCGGGCTCGTGCTCTACGAGGCCTTCAGCGGGACGAACCCGATCCGGGGCGCGGGACCGGGGGACACGGCGCGCAGGGTCGGCATGGAGCTGCCCGAGCTGCGGCGCCTGCGGCGCGACCTGCCCGACGAGCTGTGCGCCGCCATCGACGCCGCCGTCGCGGTGCGCCCGCAGGACCGCCCGACGCTCGGGCGCCTGCGCGCCGCCCTCACCGCCGCGCGTGACGGGCTCGACGACGAGCCCGGCGTGGTCGACGGCGGACCGCTGGACGACCTCACCACGCGCTGGACCGCGATCCAGCGCCTCTACCGCGACCCGGGCGAGAGCGGTTGGCTGCGGCGCGCGCGCGACACCCTGACGCGGGCGGGGGCGGCCGACTGGGGCGCGGCCGACCCGGCGGATGTGACGTGGACCGAGGGCGCATGGAGCGCCGGGGCGGCGGCGTCGGGCGGGGAGTCGTGGCGTCCCGGACGGGGCGGCGGGGCGGCGGCGTCGGGCGGTCCGGGGCGGGGTGCCGACCCACGCGGCGGCGGCTGGGACGCGGCTGCGCCCTGGCACGGCGCATGGGTCGC
>JANJUA010000354.1 GCA_024710825.1 Solirubrobacteraceae bacterium | reverse complement strand
GTGCAGGTCCGCGCCGACGCTGAGGTCGTCGGGGCCGTGGATCAGCAGCCGCAGGCTCGTGGTGTCGAGCGCGGCGCGCACCGCGCGGGCGTGGCGGCGGGCCTGCTCACGGTCGGCGAGCATGGCGATCGGCGGCGTGTGGACCTGGACCCACGCGAAGCCCGCGGCCTCGTAGCCCTTCAGGAGCGGCGGCGTCGGCCAGGTCTCGCGCGGGACGTTGAGGCCGAGCCGGCCGTCGAGGCGATGTGACATGCCCTCAGGGTTCCCCTTCGCGGTGTCGCGGCCGTGAAGAGGCGGTGAACCCCCGCCCGGAGCGGAGCTACGCGCTCGCCACCGACTCCCACTCCTCCATGAGCTGCGCCACGCGGCGCTTGGCCTCGGCGTGGCGCTGCGTCGAGCGCTGCGAGCCGGTCGGCGAGGCCCACGACGACGGATCCGCGAGCTCGTCCTCGAGCGAGCGCAGCTCCGCCTCGGCGCGCTCGATCTGGCGCTCCAGCTCGGCCTGGCGCTTGGCGGCGTTCTTCGGACGGGCGGCGGGCGCGCTCTGCTTCGCCTTCGCCTTCGCCCTCGGCTTCGGCGCCTCCTCCTCCGCCTTCTTGCTCGCGACGTAGTCGGCCCAGCCGCCCATGTAGGAGCGCAGCGTCCCGTCCTCGACCGCGATCGTGCGCGTGCCGACGGCGTCGAGCAGCGCCCGGTCGTGGGAGACGAGCAGCAGCGAGCCGGGGAACTCCGAGAGCGCGTCCTCGAGCGCCTCGCGGGATTCGATGTCGAGGTGGTTGGTCGGCTCGTCGAGGATGAGCACGTTCGCGCCGGAGTGCACGAGGATCGCCAGCGACAGGCGCTGGCGCTCGCCGCCGGAGAGCCCGGCGACCGGCTTCTCGGCCTCGTCGCCGGAGAACAGGAAGCGGCCGAGCAGCGCGCGCGCCTTGTTCGGCGTCAGCCCGGTGGCGCGCTGGCAGGCCTCGACGACCTTCGCCGTCTCGTCGAGCGCCTCCGCGTGCTGGGAGAGGAACCCGATCTGCACGTTGTGACCGGTGGAGAGCTTGCCGCCGTCCAGCGGACGGCGCCCGGCGAGCGCGTGCACCAGCGTCGACTTGCCGGCCCCGTTGGCGCCGACGAGCGAGACGTGCTCGCCACGCTCGAGCCACATGTCGCCGTCCTCGACGAGCACCTTGGGCGGGTCGGACGGGACCTCGAGCCGTCCGCCGGTCAGCTCGAAGATCACGCGCCCGGACCGCTCGGGCGCCTTGAACGAGAACGCCAGCTCGCGCTCGTCGCGCGGGTCGCGCTCGATCCGCTCGATCTTGTCGAGCGCCTTGATCCGCGACTGCGCCTGGCGGGCCTTCGTCGCCTTCGCGCGGAAGCGCTCGACGAAGCGCTCCATGCGCTCGATCTCCTTGCGCTGCTTGTCGATCGCGCGGCCGAGCGCCAGCTCGCGTGCCGCCTGCTCGCGGCGCCAGGCGTGCCACGGGCCGGCGAAGAAGCGCGAGCGGGTGGGTGGGCCCGATTCCAGCTCGAGCACCGAGTTGCCGACCGCCTCGAGGAACCAGCGGTCGTGAGCGACGAGCACCACGGCGGTGTCCATCGCCACGAGCCGCTGCTCCAGCCACTCCAGCGAGGCGATGTCGAGGTGGTTCGTCGGCTCGTCGAGCAGCAGCAGGTCGGGCCGGGCGACCAGGACGCGGGCGAGCGAGCCGCGCGTCAGCTCCCCGCCGGAGAAGGTCTCCAGGCGCCGGTCCAGGTCGTCCTCGTCGAAGCCGAGGCCGCGGACCGTCCCCATCGCCTGCTCGCGCCACGTGTAGCCCCCGGCCGCCTCGAGTGCCGCCTGGGCGTTGGCGTACTTCGCCAGCGTGCCGTCGTCGACGGCCCCGCCGGCCATCGCCTGCTCGAGCCGGCTGAGCTCCGCCTCGATGGCGATCAGCTCGGCCGCGCCGGACAGCACGTAGTCGCGCAGGGTCATGTCGCGCTCGCGCGGCGGGCGCTGGTCGTGGAGCGCCACCTTGGCGTTCTTCTCGTAGACGAGCTCGCCGCCGTCGACGGAGCTCTCGCCCGCCAGCATCCGCAGCAGCGTCGTCTTGCCGGCGCCGTTGCGCCCGGCGATCGTCATGCGGTCGCGGCGCTCCAGCTTGAACGACACGCCCTGGAGCAGGGGCGCCCCGGCGACGTCCTTGCGCAGGTCTGAGGCGATGAGCACGGCCATGGGGCCATGGTAGGAAGCGGCCATCAAGATCCGCGGGCGGCGGTCGATGACTCGGGGGTGCGCCTCACCGGAACCCTGCTCACCGCCCTGCTCGCCGCCGCCGCCCTCCTGACCGCAGCCGGCCAGACCGACGCCCGCGCCGCCGAGCCCGGCGTCGTCCTCGACGGCGACTTCTTCGCCTCCGACCACCAGCTCGACGGAGCGCACCGCTCCGGCGCGCGGTGGATCCGCGTCTTCGCCTATCGCAACCAGCTCGAGATCGCTCCCGGGGTCCTGAGCCCGGACCTCGTCCGCGAGTACCAGCGGGTGGTCAACCGGTACGGCTGGGAAGGGCTCAAGACGGAGATCGTGCTCGTCGGCACGCCGTCGTGGGAGTCGGGCTCCTCGGATCATCTCGTCCCGCCGGATCCCGCGGGCTTCGCCCGCTTCGCGCGGCAGTTCGCCGCTGCGCTCCAGTTCGTCGGCGCCTACGAGATCTGGAACGAGGCCGACGCCGAGAAGTGGTGGCGCGGCGCCCCCGACCCGGCTGCCTACACGCGCCTGCTGCAGGCCGTCTACCCGGGGCTGAAGGAGGCCTCGGGCGGCTCGGACGTGCTCGTCGGGGGCCTGACCGGCAACAACTACGAGTTCGTCGACCAGCTCTACGCCAACGGCGCCCAGGGCTCGTTCGACGGCGTCAGCGTCCACACCGACACGGCGTGCGGCATCGCCTCGCCGTACAGCTTCTTCCGCGACCCCAACGGGCGCATCAGCCGCTGGTCGTTCCTCGGCTACCGCGAGGTCCTGGCCTCCATGGCCGCCGGCGGCGATGGCGACAAGGGACTGTGGTTCACCGAGCTCGGCTGGTCGACGAGCGGCGCCGTCTGCGACCAGGGCATGTGGGCGGGCCAGAAGGCCGGCGGCGTCACCGAGGAGCTTCAGGCGCAGTACCTCCGGGAGGCGTGGCACTGCATCGCCGCCGAGCCGCGCGTCCGCGGCGCCTTCTGGTTCAGCCTGCAGGATCTCGGCCACGAGGACGTGCCGGACCACCGCTTCGGCCTGCTCCGCCGCGACGGCAGCGAGAAGCCGGCGTTCGCCGCGTTCACCGCGGTGGCCCGTGCCGGTGACCAGCTCACCGGTCCGTGCGGGGACTTCGGCGGACCTGCGATCACGATGCTCGAGCTCGGCGACCGCGGCACGACCGGGGTCTACCGCAAGCAGCTGCGCATCAAGGTCTCGGCCGCCGACGATCAGTGGGTGCGCCGGATCACCCTGTACCTCAACGGCAAGAAGCTGCTGAACTTCGGCAAGCAGCCGGGGCCGGTCATGGTCGGCGAGATCGACCTCGACCAGGCCAAGCTCCTGCCCAACGGCCGCCACGAGCTGCTCGTGGTCGCCCGTGACGGCAACGGCAACGAGGCGCAGCAGTCCTTCGCCGTGACCAAGGTCGCCGAGAAGGCGCCGGCCAAGAAGAAGAAGAAGAAGCGCCGGAGGCGCTAGCGCGCCTGCGGCAGCCCGGGGCCGTGGCGCTGGAAGTCGCGCAGGCGCGCGCTCTCCTCGGCGACGCGCGCCTCGCTGCCGTCCAGATCGCGGAAGAGCCGCTTGAGCGTCCGCACGCCCTCCGGGGGATGCGCGGCGACGGCGGCGGCGAGCTCCAGCGCGACCGCCTCGGCCTCGCCCGCAGGAGCCGTGCGCTGCACCAGCCCCAGCGCCGCCGCCTCCTCGATGCCCACGACGCGACCCGTGAGGATGAGGTCCTTCGCGCGCGCCACGCCGACGAGCGGGACGAGCCGCGCCGGGCCGACCGGCACCCCGAGGCGGGCGCCCACCCACGCCAGCCTCACGTTGTCGCCGCCGACGCGCAGGTCGCAGCCGGCGGCGAGCTCGGCTCCCGCGCCCACCACGTTGCCGACGCACACGCACACCGTCGGGGCCGGGAACGCCTCCACCGCCTCGTAGAACGCGGCGAACGCGTCGGCCCGCGCGAGGCCGGCGGCGGCGTCGAGGCGCTCGGAGACGTCCGCCCCGGCGCAGAAGGCCCGCTCGCTCGTCGTGGACAGGACGAGAGCGCGAAGCGTCGGGTCGGTCGCCAGCTCCGCGAGCGCGTCGAGAAGCTCGGCGAGCGCCGCGGAGTCGAGCGCGTTGCGCGCCTGGGGGCGGTCGAGGCGGAGGATCTCCACGCCGTCGTCGAGGCGCTCGCGGAGGACGCTGGTCGTCGGCATGGCGCGTATACTCCCGAACCGATGCGCCGCACCGTCGCCACCCTCACCACGCTCCTCGTCGGCCTGCTGCTGCTGGCCCCGTCCGCTCTCGCCCACGACGGCGGGATGGGCACCTACGGCGAGGCCAACGACAAGGTCATCACGAACTTCGGGTTCGCGGTGATCGCGTTCTTCCCGCTCATCATCCTGCTCTTCTCGCTGCTGCAGTGGAAGCTCGACAAGCGCAAGGAGCAGCGCAAGGCGGCCATGAAGAAGCTCAGCGCCGACTGGCGCGGCGGCTGGTAGTCGACCGCTCGCACGGCGTATAGGCTCCCGCTCCCACCAGGGACAAGGAGGAGCCACATGGGGTACTTCGTCACCGGCGCTACCGGGTTCATCGGCCGGCACCTCGTGGAGGTGCTCCTCTCCGAGCGCGAGGGCGACGTCCACGTGCTCGTGCGCGAGAGCTCGACGGGGCGGCTCGATGCGCTCGTCGAGGCCTGGGGCCGGCCCGAGCGCGTCAAGCCGGTGATCGGAGACCTGACGCTTCCGCGCCTCGGCGTGAGCGACGCCGACGTCGCGACCCTGCGCGACGCGGGGATCGAGCACTTCTTCCACCTCGCCGCCGTCTACGACATGACGGCGCCGGAGGAGCGCAACCAGGCCGCGAACGTCGACGGCACGCGCGGCGCGGTGGCGCTCGCCGCCGCCGTGTCGGCGGGCTGCCTGCATCACGCCAGCTCGATCGCGGTCGCCGGGGACTTCCGCGGCATGTTCCGGGAGGACTTCTTCGACCAGGGTCAGAAGCTGCCCACGCCGTACCACCGGACGAAGCACGAGGCCGAGCGGATCGTGCGCGAGCAGGCCGAGGTGCCGTGGCGCGTCTACCGGCCCGCGATCGTCGTCGGCAGCTCGAAGACCGGCGAGATGGACAAGATCGACGGCCCCTACTACTTCTTCAAGGGCATCCAGAAGATCCGGCACTACCTGCCCGAGTGGGTGCCGCTGGCCGGCCCCGAGCTCGGCTGGACGAACATCGTCCCGGTCGACTACGTGGCCGCGGCGATGGACCACATCGCCCATCTCCCCGGTCTCGACGGGCAGGCGTTCCATCTCACCGACACGCGCGGCGGGATGCGCTCGGGCGACGTGCTGAACACGTTCGCCCGCGCCGCGCACGCGCCCCAGCTCGCGCTGCGCGTCGACAAGCGGCTCACCGACGCGCTGCCGAAGGGCGTCGGGTCGATGCTCATGCAGCTCCCGGCGCTGAAGGGCATGCGCCAAGCGTTCCTCGACGATCTGGGGATCCCCGAGGAGGTCGTCGCGCACGTCGGGCTGACCGCCCGCTTCGACACGCGCGACACCGAGCGCGCGCTCGCCGGAACGGGCATCGAGGTGCCGCCGCTCGAGTCCTACGCCGCGAAGCTGTGGGACCACTGGGAGCGCACCATGGACCCGGACCTCTTCCGCGACCGGTCCTTCGAGCACGCGGTCAACGGCCGCACCGTGGTCATCACCGGCGCCTCGACGGGGATCGGGCGGGCCGCGGCGCTGAAGGTGGCGGCGGCCGGCGGCATCCCGCTGCTGGTGGCGCGCACGCGCGAGAAGCTAGAGGAGGCCCGCGACGAGATCGAGGCCGCGGGCGGCGCCGCGTACGTCTACCCCACGGATCTCGCAGACCTCGACGCGATCGAGGCGACCGTCAAGCGGATGCTCGCCGAGCACGCGGCCATCGACATGCTCGTCAACAACGCCGGCCGCTCGATCCGGCGCTCGGTGGCGTTGAGCCTGGATCGCTTCCACGACTACGAGCGCACCATGCAGCTCAACTACTTCGGCGCGATCAAGATGGTGATGTGCCTGCTGCCGCACATGCGCGAGCGGCGTTTCGGCCACGTGGTGAACGTCTCGTCGATCGGCGCCCAGACCAACCCGCCGCGCTTCAGCGCCTATGTGGCGTCGAAGGCGGCGCTGGACGCCTGGACGCGCGTCGTCTCCTCGGAGCTGATCGGCGACAACATCTCGTTCACGACGATCCACATGCCGCTCGTGCGCACCGCGATGATCGCCCCGACGAAGATGTACGACGCGTTCCCGACCATCACCCCGGAGGAGGCCGCAGACCTGATCTGCGAGGCGATCCGCTCCAAGCCGAAGTCGATCAACACCCGCCTCGGGACCTTCGGCGAGGTCGCCTACGCGCTCGCGCCGAAGGCGGTCGACCAGATCCTCCACACCGCCTACAAGGTCTTCCCCGACTCGGCGGCGGCGAAGGGCGAGCAGGACCCGAACGAGAAGGCGTCGGTGGAGCAGATCGCGATGGCCAACCTCATGCGCGGCGTGCACTGGTGAGCGCCCGCTGTCAGGGGAAGCGGGTGCTCCAGCGGATGCTGGCGGCCAGGGCGGCCGCCAGCAGCACGGCCCCGATGGCCGCGAAGCCGGCCGTCATCTCGCGCGTCTCCTGCTTGGAGCCGATCCGCGAGCCGAGCCGCTGGTAGACGGCGTCGAGCGCCTCCGCGTCGTCCGCGGTGTACGCCTGGCCGCCGGTGACCTCCGCGATGCGCCGCAGCGACTCGGGGTCCGGCGGCACCGCGACGGTCTGGCCGCCCGGCCCCGGGATCGTGCCGCTCGGGGTGCCCAGCGCCACGGTGTAGACCGGCACGCGCTGGCGGCGCGCCTCCTCGGCGATCGTCACCGGGTCGCGCCCCGCGGTCGTCTGGCCGTCGGAGAGCAGGACGATCGCGGCCGGCGCCCGGCGGCCGTCGTCGCCGCGGACGTCGCCGAGCGCGTCCAGCGCCGACTGGAGCGCGTCGCCGGTCGCCGTCGCGCCGTCAGGGGCGAGCGCGTCGATCACGCCGCGCACCTCGTCCTTGTCCTCCGTCGGCGCCACGACGTTGTAGGGGCCGGTGGAGTAGGCCACGACGCCCAGCTCCAGCCCGTCGGGCACCTCGTCCACGAAGGTGTTCGCCGCCTTGCGCGCCGCTTCCATCCGGCTCGGCGAGACGTCGTCGGCCAGCATCGAGTTCGACGTGTCCATCACGAGCATCACCGACGCTCGCTCGATCGGCACCGCCACCGTGCGCTCCGGGCGCGCCATCGCCACGACGAGGCCCGCGAGCGCCCCGAGCAGCAGCACCGCCGGGACCCAGGCGCGCCAGCGCGCGGCCTTCGTCCCGGTCACCGCCGCCAGGGTGCCGAGCGCCGGGAAGCGGACCGCGTAGCGGCGTCGGCGGCGCTGGAGCAGCGCCTGCACGGCGAGCGCCAACGGGATGGCCAGCAGCGCGAGCAGCCAGGTCGGGTTGGTGAGGCTCACACGAGCCTCCCGAAGAAGGCGAGCGAGGCGCCGCTCCCGACCAGCAGCAGCGCGAGCGCTCCGCCGACGAACCAGTGGCCGATCTGTCGCTCCTCGTCGCGCGTGCCGACCTGCGAGCCGAGGCGGTCGTAGACGACGCCGAGCTCGTCGGCGTCGTTGGCCGTGTACGCCTCGCCGCCCGAGATGCGCGCGATCTCGGCGAGCGTCTCCGGATCCGGCGGCACCTCGCGGGTGATCGTGCCCTGTCCGTTGGCCCGCGGCACCTCGATCGTCCCGTCGGGGGTGCCGAGCGCGACGGTGTAGACCGGCACGCCCGCTTCCTCGGCCTCACCGGCGACGTCGACCGGGTCCGCGCCGCGGACCGACTCGCCGTCGGAGAGCAGCACGATCGCCGCGGGCGCGGGGTCCTCCCCGGGCTCCAAGGGCGGGCGCAGGAGCTGGAGCGCGGCCTTCATCGCGTCGCCGGTCGCCGTGCCGCCGCTCGGCTCGAGCTTGTCGAGCGCCTCCGCGACCAGCGCGCGGTCGCGCGTCGGGCGCTGCAGGGTCCGCGGACGCTGGTTGAACGCCATGACGCCGACCCGCACCGCCGCGGGCACGTCGTCGACGAACCGCTGCGCCGCCGAGCGGGCGGCGTCGAGCCGGTTCGGGGCGACGTCCTTCGACGTCATCGAGCCGGAGACGTCGGTGACGAGCATGATCGACGCGCGCTCGTCGGGCACCGCGACCGTGGCGACCGGCTTCGCCGCCGCGACGATCAGCGCCGCCAGCGCGAGCGCGAGGATCGCCGACGGCACGTGCCGCCGCCAGCGCGGCGCGCTCGGCGCGACGTTGGCCAGCAGTGCCGGATTGGCGAACGCCGCCGCGCTGCGCGCACGCCGCCTGACCAGGACCGCGTAGGCGACCGCGCCCGCCACGAGCAGCGCGAGCGCCAGCAGGACCAGCGGGGACTCGAAGCTCATCAGCCCGAGTCGGGTCGGGTGCCGAGCCTCACGTCGATCGACTGCCGGACGCCGCCCCGGACGATCTCGACCTCGACCCGGTCCCCCGGGCTGTTGTCGGCGATGCCGGCGGCCACGTCGTCGGGCGTGTCGACCCGATCGCCGTCGACGCCCACGATCACGTCGCCGACGCGGAGGCCCGCGCTGTCGGACGGGCCGCTGGGGACCACCTCGACCACGCGGGCGCCCTGGGGGTCCGACGTCGTCGAGACGCCGAGGAACGGGCGTCGGATCGTCTTGCCCGCCTTGAGCTGCGGGACGATCTCGCGCAGCGTGTTCGACGGGACGGCGAAGCCGATGCCGACGTTGCCGCCGGATGCTCCGCTCGTGGCGATCTGCGAGTTCACGCCGATCACGCGACCCCGGGCGTCGAGCAGCGGGCCGCCCGAGTTGCCGGGGTTGATCGGCGCGTCCGTCTGGATGACGTCGTCGATGTCGAAGCCGTTGGGCGCGGAGATGTGGCGGTCCGTGGCCGAGACGATGCCCGCGGTCGCGGTGCGATCGAGCCCGAACGGGTTGCCGATCGCGACCACGCCGTCGCCGACCTGCACGTCGTCGGAGTCCGCCAGCGGCAGCGCGGGCGCGGCGTGCGCGCCGGCGTCGATGCGGAGCACCGCGAGATCGGTCGAGACGTCGCGGCCGAGCACCTCGGCGCGGATCATGCGCCCGTTGTCGCCGAACCGCACGCTCACCTCGTCGGAGTTGCCGACCACGTGGGCGTTGGTGACGATCGTCTCGTCGTCGTCGACGACGAAGCCCGTGCCGGTGGAGCGCGATCCGCTGCCTGAGCCGCCGGCGACGACGGACACGACCGATCCGCTGGCGCGGGCATAGATGGTGCGCGCGTCCGCGTTGCGGCCCCCCGCACCCGCGCTGGCGGGCAGCGGCTCCTGCGTTCCGCCGCCGCCGTCGTCGCGGGTGACGAAGAGGAAGACGCCGAGCACGAGCAGCGCGCCGACGAGCGCCGAGAGCGCGGGGGCCGTCCAGCTCGGGCGACCGCCGCCGGCGGTCGGCGCCGCCGGCGCGGGGCGCGACCGGGCGTCGAAGCCGGCCCCGCCGATCGGCGCGCCGGGACCCTGTCGGTTGCGGATGCGCGCCGCGGCCTCCGCCACGTCGACGGGGCGC